>NZ_JBXFWM010000100.1:0-10901 GCF_056856655.1 Stenotrophomonas sp. STEN033 | reverse complement strand
TTGGCGTGAGGTGGTGGCGGGGGTTGTGGGGGGGGGGGTGCCACCCGGTTGTCGCTGGGGCGGCCGGGGGCGCGCCACTACCGCTCCCTCCCTTTTGCGCAGCAAAGGGGAGGGTTGGGGAGGGGTGAGCTTTTGGCTGCCTGATTTGGCACGTGTTTCGCGGCTTACGCCGCTCCTACAGAAGATTCCGGCGCCTATGTGCTATTGGGAAAGCCCCTGCCGAGCATGGCTCGGCACTACGGTTCAGCCGCCTTTGGCGAATTTCTGCAACGCTTCGCCCTGCAGGCGGTAGACCGTCCACTCGTCCTGCGCTACTGCACCGGCAGCCTTGTAGAAGTCGATGGCCGGCGTGTTCCAGTCCAGCACCGACCATTCGAAGCGGCCGCAGCCCTGTTCCACCGCCAGCCTGGCGATGTGCTGCAGCAGGGCCTTGCCGGCCCCGCTGCCGCGCGCATCGGGGCTTACGTACAGGTCTTCCAGATAGATGCCGTTGCGACCCAACCAGGTCGAGTAGTTGTAGAAGAACACCGCGTAACCGATGGCCTGACCACCGCGTTCGCAGATCAGGGCCTGTGCCTTGGCATCGGCAGCAAACAGGCTGGCGCGAATGCCAGCCTCGTCGGTCTGTACCGAGGATTCAGCCTTCTCGTAAATGGCCAGCTCGCGGATGAAGTGCAGGATCAGGCCTGCGTCATCGGCGATGGCCGGACGGATCTGCACTTCAGCCGCGCTCATCACTCAGCCTCGCGCCGCAGCAACATTGCCGCGCATCTTGCTGATCATCTCGGCGTAGTTGGGCGCGTTGAAAATGGCCGAACCCGCTACGAAGGCATCGGCACCGGCAGCGGCGATCTCACCGATATTGTCCGCCTTCACGCCACCGTCCACTTCCAATAGCACCGGCTTGCCGAGCTTGTCGATCATCGCCCGCACCGCGCGTAGCTTGTCCAGCGTCGACGGGATGAAGGCCTGACCACCGAAGCCCGGGTTGACCGACATCAGCAGCACCAGGTCCAGGTCTTCCAACACCCAGTCCAGCACTTCGACCGGGGTTGCCGGGTTCAGCACCAGCCCGGCCTTGCAGCCATGCGACTTGATCAACTGGATGGTGCGGTGGACGTGGCGGCTGGCTTCCGGGTGGAAGCTGATGATGCTGGCACCGGCCTCGGCGAAGTCCGGCACGATGCGGTCCACCGGCTCGACCATCAGGTGCACATCGATGGGCGCGGTGACGCCATGCTTGCGCAGCGCCTGGCAGACCATCGGGCCGATGGTCAGGTTGGGCACGTAATGGTTGTCCATCACGTCGAAATGGACCCAGTCGGCACCGGCGGCCAACACGTTGTCGACCTCCTCGCCGAGCTTGGCGAAATTGGCCGAGAGAATGGACGGGGCGATGATGCAGTTGGACATGACGGAGCCTTTCAGCGCTTGCGCAGGGTTTTGATGCGGTCGTAGGCGGCGTTGATCTGCCGGGCCTTCTTCTCGGCCTGGGCGCGCAGCTCGGGGGCGGCGCCGGCCACTTTGTCGGGGTGGTACTGGGACATCAGGCGGCGGTAGGCCAGGTCGATCTCGGCGTCGGTGGCGTCGCGGGGGACCCCCAGTTCACGGTACGGCAGGTCCTTGCCCAGCTTGAACCAGTCGCTATCGAAGGCATGCCCCAGCAACAGGCCAATTATCCCGCCAAACAAGGGGTTGGGCCTGAAAAGCAGGGCCCCGGCAATGAAACCGAACAGTTTTCCGTACCAGCGCATGGGTGGGCGAATGGCCTGAGGACAATCAAGACGTGCATTTTATGCCACAGCGGCCCAATCCCGCCGTACACTAGGCCGCCCGCCGACCAGCCGCGGGCCCTGCGGGTCCTCCAGACCCGGGTCCTCCACGCCGGCGGCATTCATTGCCAAGTCCCAGGAGTGCCCGTGCCGACCACGCTGTTGCAATCCGATCTTCCCGGCCTGCCCTTGCGCCATCGCGGCAAGGTGCGTGATGTGTTTGATATCCCGCGCGAACGTCTGCCAGCCGGAACACCCCCGGGCGAATACCTGTTGATGGTTGCCACCGACCGCCTGTCGGCATTCGACGTGGTGCTGCCCGACCCGATCCCGGGCAAGGGCGAGATGCTGTGCCAGGTGTCCAACTTCTGGTTCGCCAAGACCGCGCACCTGATGCCCAACCACCTGACCGGCATCGACGTGGCCAGCGTGCTGCCCGAAGGCGTGGACCCGGCGCTGTACGCCAAGCGTGCGGTGGTGACCAAGAAGCTCAAGCCGGTACCGGTGGAAGCCATTGCCCGCGGCTACGTGATCGGCAGCGGCTGGAAGGACTACCAGCGCACCGGCAAGATCAGCGGCATCGCCCTGCCCGACGGCCTGCAGCAGGCCGAAAAGCTGCCCGAGGCCATCTTCACCCCGTCGACCAAGGCGGCAGTGGGCGACCACGACGAGAACATCGACTTCGACGCGATGGTCAAGGCGGTTGGCGCCGACATGGCCGAGAAGGTGCGTGACGCGACCCTGCGCATCTACAAGTTCGCCGCCGAATACGCGGCCGAGCGCGGCATCCTGCTGGCCGACACCAAGTTCGAGTTCGGTACCGATGCCGATGGCCGTCTGTACATCATGGACGAGATGCTGACCCCGGACTCCTCGCGTTACTGGCCGGCCGACGAATACCAGGTGGGCATCAGCCCGCCCAGCTACGACAAGCAGTTCGTGCGCGACTATCTGGAAACGCTGGACTGGGACAAGACCGCGCCGGGCCCCGCCCTGCCGGCCGAGGTGATCGAACGCACCCGCGCCAAGTACGCCGAAGCGCTGGACAAGCTGGCCGGCATCAGCGTCGACTGATTCCTGCAGTACCGGTCACGGATGCGCACGGCCACCGTGCGCATCCGTAGGGAAGCCGCGCTATGCTCTGCCAGTCAACCCGGGAGGGAACGTGGAATGAGTATTGCGCGACCGGTGGATCGTTATTTCGCCAGCTACTCCGGCGATCACGTCAACCACACCAACCAGGCCATCCACGTCATCGCGGTGCCCGCGATCCTGTGGTCAGTCATCGCCCTGCTGTGGTGCATCCCGCCGCTCGTGCCGTGGTTCCAGCATGGCATCTGGGCGGCGTTCGCCATGTTTGGCACCTGGGCCTATTACAACCGGCTGTCGCGCCCGCTGGGCATCGGCATGCTGATCATCTTCTTCGTGTTCGGCTGCATCTGCCGGCTGCTGGAAGACCGGCTCGGCATCCGGATGCTGCTGTACATCGCCATCGGTGTGTTCGTGGTGGCATGGATAGCGCAGTTCATCGGCCACAAGATCGAAGGCCGCCGGCCGAGTTTCCTCACCGACCTGACCTACCTGCTGATCGGCCCGATCTGGGTGCTGGCCAAGCTGTTCCGGCAGTTCGGCTGGCGTTACTGAGTGCGGCGGATACATCCGCCGCTCTGTCTCATTCCTGACCCGGCACCCGGGAACACGCATCCCTGCGATCAGGCTATGCCTGTGCTGATTCCGGCGTCGCAATGAACATCGCCGCCTCGGCCACGAAGGCGCACGGCGCATAGCCGAAATCGCGGCGTGCCGGTTCGATATCGAATGCCAGCGGCTCGGTCATCCGCGCCAGCGCGGCGGCATTCATGCCCTGCAGGCGCCCGCCGGCATGCGCAAGCCGCAAGGCCAGCTTGAACAGCGGTGTGGGCAGGCGCAGCAAACGCGGCCGCGAGGGCAGACAGGCCAGCGTCCGCCGCACCATCTCGGCATAGCCCAGCACTTCGCCACCGCCCAAGGCATAGGCCTGGCCTGAAGTGGATGGATGCGGCAGTACCTGCATTGCCGCGTCAGCCAGATCCTGCACATGCACCGGCTGGCGCAGGCCATTGGCATTGGCGGGCAATGCAAAGAAACCGGTACGCGTGGCCAGCGCCGCGATCTTGGTGAGGGTCTTGTCGCTGGCGGCACCGTAGACCAGGGTTGGCCGCAGCACCGTCGCCGCCACGTTCCGCGCTGCGGCGCTGTCAAACAGCAGGCGTTCGGCTTCGCGCAGACGCCGCGCGACATCGCGCTCGGCCGGCTCGGACGAGTCCTGTTTCACGTCCACGCTGGTCGAGCCAAATGCCACCACACGCGGTGCAGCAATGGCCGAGGCGGCATACCAACGCGCGAAGTGATCCAGCGGGCCGCAGCTGAAAACCGCGTCCACGGGTTGATCTGCCAGATTCGTGCTGGACAGATCGCCGAGCTGCCACGCCACCCCGGGCATGGGCTCACGCGCCTGCCGGGTCACCGCTGTTACCTGCCAGCCCGCCGCAACCAGGTTCGCCAACAGACGCTTGCCGATCTGACCACTGCCGCCAAATACCAGCGCGCGGCGTTGGTCCGCGACACTGCGAATATCGTTCTCCATGCGATGAAGGATAGGCGAAGCACCCCCGATTCCGCAGCCATCAACGGGATTGAGCGCCGCGCTGTGGGAATTGCGGGAGCGGCGGCTGTGGGAGCGGCGTGAGCCGCGAAGCGGGTGTTGCTGAAGCCCTTGGCATCTTGTGCCATCTGATGATGTGCCAGCTTCGCGGCTCACGCCGCTCCTACAAAATGCCGGACTACGCACCACCAAGGTAGCCCGGTTGGCGCAGCGCATCCGGGCTACCGATGTTGCTGAAGCCCTTGGCATTTGCGCAACCTGATGATCCACCGGCTTCGCGGCTCACGCCGCTCCTACAAACGGCCAGGCGGCTGCACCGCATCGGATGGCGCCCAGACAACCCGACGCGACGCACCGCTTTCACGTTTTCGGGCCGGAGCCACTGGCAGCACTGGCTCCGGCTATCTAACCCGAACGGATCATTCAGAAAAAGTCGCGGATCGAAAAAATCGCCTGTTAGACTGCAAAACCCCTTTCTGAACCGCGCCCTACATGACGCCAGTCCTGTTGCTGCTGCTTGCGCTGCCCTTTCTGCTGGCAGCGGCCATCGCCCTGATTGGCCGCCTGTCACGTGGCGCAGCCGCATGCCTGGCGGGCGCGGCACCAGTACTGGGCCTGGCCCTGCTCGGCAGCGTCACCCCCGCCGTGCTCGATGGCGAGATCGTCCGCAACAGCTGGCAGTGGCTGCCGCAGATCGGCCTGGACTTCAGCCTGCGCCTGGATGGCCTGGCGTGGATGTTCACCGGGCTGGTGCTCGGCATCGGCGCGCTGGTGGTGCTGTATGCGCACTATTACCTGTCGGCACAGGACAGCGCGCGCCGCTTCTACAGCTACCTGCTGCTGTTCATGGGCGCGATGCTGGGCATGGTGCTGGCCGGCAACCTGCTGTTGCTGATGGTGTTCTGGGAACTGACCAGCATCAGCTCGTTCCTGCTGATCGGCTTCTGGTCGCACCGCAAGGACGCCCGCGAGGGCGCGCGGATGGCCTTGATCGTCACCGGCGGTGGCGGCCTGGCGCTGCTGGCCGGCGTGCTGCTGATCGGCCGCATCGTCGGCAGCTTCGACCTGGACGTGGTGCTGGCCTCGGGCGAGCTGATCCGCAGCAGCGCCTTGTACCCGTGGGCACTGCTGCTGGTGCTGGCCGGCATCTTCACCAAGAGCGCGCAGTTCCCGTTCCACTTCTGGCTACCGCAGGCGATGGCCGCGCCGACCCCGGTGTCGGCCTACCTGCACTCGGCAACGATGGTGAAGGCCGGCGTGTTCCTGCTGGCGCGCCTGCACCCGGCGCTGGCCGGCAGCGAGCTGTTCTTCTATGTGGTCAGTGGCATTGGTGCGCTCACCCTGTTGATCGGCGCCTGGAATGCGATCTTCCAGCATGATCTCAAAGGCCTGCTGGCCTATTCGACGATCTCGCACCTGGGCCTGATCACCCTGCTGTTCGGCCTGTCCACGCCGATGGCGGTGGTGGCCGGCGTATTCCACATCCTCAACCACGCCACCTTCAAGGCCTCGCTGTTCATGGCCGCCGGCATCATCGACCACGAGACCGGCACCCGCGACATGCGCCGCCTCGGCGGCCTGCGCCGCTTGATGCCGATCACCAGCGCACTGGCCATCGTCGCCTCGCTGGCGATGGCCGGCATCCCGCTGCTCAACGGCTTCCTGTCCAAGGAAATGCTGTTTGCCGAGGCCCTGGCCACCCAGGGCCCGGACTGGATGCGTTCGGCGATCAGCGTCGCCGCGCTGCTGGCCGGCATCCTCGGCGTGGCCTATAGCCTGCGCTTCGTCCATGACACCTTCTTCGGCAAGGGCCCGGTCGACATCGACGTGGTGCCGCATGAGCCGCCGCGCTGGATGAAGGTGCCGGTGGAAGTGCTGGTGGTGATCTGCCTGGCCGTCGGCATCGCCCCGGCGCTGACCATCGCGCCGGTGCTGCACACCGCCGCCGCATCCATCCTCGGCGCCTCGATGCCGCAGTACAGCCTGTCGGTCTGGCATGGCTTCAACCTGCCACTGGTGATGAGCGCGATTGGCGTGGTGGGCGGTATTGCCCTGTATTTCGGCCTGCGTCGATTCACCGACCTGTATGCCGCGCGCAACCGCCCCACCGGCAAACACCTGTTCCATCGCGGTTTGGACGCCTTGTTCGGCTTCGCCCACGCCGTCACCGCCGCACTGGCCAATGGCAGCCTGCAGCGCATGCTGTTCGCACTGGTACTGGTAGCGGTGATCGTTGCCGCCGCGCCTTACATCGCCAATCCGGTGATGCCGGTATGGCCGGCCCCGCAGTCCATGCCCTTGCTGGGCTGGACACTGTGGCTGGTGATGCTGGCCTGCGCGTTTGCCGGACTGTTCCTGTACCAGCAACGCTTGCTGGCGGTGATCGTGATGGGCGGCACCGGCCTGATGGTGGCGCTGACCTTCGTGTTCCTGTCGGCCCCCGACCTGGCCCTGACCCAGCTGATGGTGGAGATGGTGACGCTGGCGCTGATGCTGCTGGGCATGAACTACCTGCCCGCACAGTCGCCGCCGGAGCACGCACGCTGGCGCAAGCGTCGTGATGCGCTGATCGCCATCATCGCCGGCGGCGGTATCGCCGCGCTGGCCTACTCGCTGATGACCTTGCCGCCCAACACCATGGCCGGGGAGATGCTGCTGCGTTCGCTGCCCGAGGCCTATGGCCACAACGTGGTCAACGTGATCCTGGTCGACTTCCGCGGCTTCGATACCTTTGGCGAAATCACCGTGTTCGGCATCGCCGCGCTGGTGGTGCACGCCATGCTGCGGCGTACGCGGATGGCACCGGAGCAGATCATGCCGGGGCCGCCGATCAAGCTGCCGGTGCCGGCCGACCTGGCCCAGATCATGTTCCCGCTGACATTGACGGTATCGATCTTCCTGTTCCTGCGCGGCCACAACGCGCCGGGCGGTGGCTTCGTCGCCGGCCTGGTGCTGGCGGTGCCGCTGCTGATCCAGTACGTGATCCAGGGCACGGTGTCGGTGGAGTCGCGCTTCGGCTTCGACTACATCCGCTGCATCGGCCTGGGCCTGTTGATCGCCCTGCTCAGCGGCGCGGCGTCGATGCTGTTCGGCGTGCCGTTCCTGACCAGTGGTCACCTGGACCTGCACCTGCCGCTGATCGGCGAGGTGCCATTGGCCAGCGCCATTGGCTTTGATACTGGCGTCTACCTGGTGGTGTTTGGCGGGGTGATGCTGATCCTGTCGATGATGGGCACCATCAAGCCCTCGCGCACCCGCAATGCCCGCAACGGCGAAATCGATATCCACCGCCGTTCGGCACGCACCGGGGAGATGCACTGATGGAACTGGCACTGGCAAGCGCCATCGGCGTACTGGCCGGCATTGGCATCTACCTGCTGCTGCGTGCGCGCAGCTTCGATGTGATCCTGGGCATGACCTTCCTGTCCTACGCCACCAACCTGCTGATCTTCAGCGCGGGGCGGCCAGTCACCGGCAAGGCGCCGGTGCTCAAGGACGGCGTGGCCACCAGCCTGGTGCATTACACCGACCCGTTGCCGCAGGCGCTGGTACTGACTGCGATCGTGATTGCCTTCGCGATGACCGCGGTGAGCATCGTGCTGGCGATGCGCAGCCGCAGCGACAACCACAGCGACCATGTGGACGCGCATGAACCCGAGCTGCCGGCAGCCGATGCCGCCAAGGCGGAGGGCGGCGCATGAACCACCTGGTGATCCTGCCGATCCTGATCCCGCTGTTGGGCGCCGCGCTGTCGCTGTTCATCGAGCACCGCCGCTATGGCCCCAAGGTGCAGCGCACGGTGGCCTGGGCCAGCATGGCCGCGCTGGCGGTGGCGGTGGCGCTGTTGATCGTACAGACCAGCCAGGGCCAGATCTCGGTCTACCTGCTCGGCGACTGGCCGGCACGGTTGGGCATCGCGCTGGTCGCCGACGGCCTGGCCGGCTGGATGCTGGGCACCACCCTGCTTCTGGCCATCGCCTGCCTGCTGTACGCCTGCACCGGCTGGGACCGGCGCGCACCGCACTTCCATGCGCTGTTCCAGTTCCAGCTGGTTGGCCTCAACGGTGCCTTCCTGACCGGCGACATCTTCAACCTCTTCGTCTTCTTCGAGGTGATGCTGATCGCCTCCTACGGCCTGCTGCTGTCCGGCGGGCGTGGCCTGCGCATGCGCATCGGCCTGCACTACGTGGTGTTCAACGTCACCGCCTCGACCCTGTTCCTGATCGCGCTGGGCATGCTCTACGCCACCCTGGGCTCGCTCAACATGGCCGAGATCGGCCAGCGCATCGCCGAGCTGCCGCCCTCGCACCTGAAGCTGGCCAAGGCCGCGCTGGGCCTGCTGTTGCTGGTGTTCTGCTCCAAGGCCGCGCTGCTGCCGATGTACCTGTGGCTGCCTGAGTCCTATGCGCGTGCGCCGGCCGCAGTTGCCGCACTGTTCGTGATCATGACCAAGGTCGGCCTGTATTCGGTGCTGCGGGTGAGCTCGCTGTGGTTCGATGCCGATGCAGGGGCGATGAGCGGCTACGGCAGCGATTGGCTGTTGTGGGCCGGCATCGCGACCCTGGTGGTTGGCGCGCTGGGCGCGCTGGCGGCCACCCGCATGAGTGTGCTGGTGGCCTACCTGGTGGTGGTGTCGGCGGCGACGCTGTTCATCGCCTTCGCGCTGGGCAATGCCGGTACGATCTCGGCCGGCCTGTATTACCTGCCGCACAGCACCTTCGCCGCCGCCGCGCTGTTCCTGATCGCCGACCTGATGCGCCGCCGTCGCCAGCAGGCCGACCGCCGCCGCGAGCATGAACTCACCGTACTGCCGGGCAAGACCGTACCGGGCCTGTTGTTCCTGTTCGGCGCGGTGGCCGTTGCCGGCCTGCCGCCGCTGGCCGGCTTCCTGGCCAAGGCCGCGCTGCTCTCGGCCGTACCCGATGCGCATACCGCGGTGGTCTGGAGCGCGGTGCTGGGCAGCAGCCTGCTGGTGATCATGGGCCTGGCACGTACCGGCATCCGCCTGTTCTGGCACGTGCCCGGTGACGATGACAGTGCCCCTCCACCGGAGCCGGACGAAGCCCCGGCACGCCCCTTCGAAACCGCCGCCACCTGCCTGCTGCTCGGCTATGTGGTGCTGATGACGGTGTTCGCCGGGCCGCTGATGCGCCAGACCGACGCCATCGCCGCACAACTGCTGGCGCCGGATCAGTATCTGCAGGACGTGCGCGGCACCACGCCGCAGGTGAGGCAGCCATGAGCGAGCGTCGCCCCCTGCTGCGCCGGATCTTCCCCTCGCCGGCCCTGTCGATCACCGTCGTCGCCTTCTGGCTGGTGATGTCCGACAGCTTCGACCTTGGCCAGTTGGTGCTGGGCACGCTGCTGGGCATCGTGATCCCGCTGTTCGCCGCGCGCCTGGACCGCGAGTTCGCCCGCCTCGGCTCACTGCGGCCCATCCCCAAGCTGCTGGCGGTGGTGCTGTGGGACATCCTGGTGTCCAACCTGCGCGTGGCCGCGCAGGTGCTGGGCCCGGAGCACAAGCTCAAGCCCGGTTTCATCTGGGTGCCGCTGGACATCGCCAACATCCATGGCATCGCCGCGCTGACCAGCTTCATCACCCTGACCCCGGGCACGGTGTCGGCAGCCCTGTCCGAGGACCGCCGCCACCTGCTGGTGCACGTGCTGCACCTTGAGGACCCCACCGCCCTGATCAACGAGATCAAGAGCCGCTACGAAGCGCCGCTGATGGAGATCTTCCCGTGAACGGTTACCAGATATTCGAAACCACCCTGGTGGTGTGCATGCACATCGTCGGTATCGCCATGCTGCTGGCGCTGTGGCGGCTGCTGCGCGGCCCGACCGTGCCGGATCGCATCCTGGCACTGGACACCTTGTCGGTCACCGCCATCGCCGAGCTGATGCTGTTCGGCATGTACCTGGACTCGGCCATCTACTTCGAGGCCGCACTGATCATCGCCATGCTCGGCTTCTGCAGCACGGTGGTGCTGAGCAAGTTCGTGCTGCGCAGGGATATCGTCGAATGATCACCTTTCTGCAGATCGCGCTGTCGGCGCTGCTGGCCTTCGGCTGCTTCTTCATCCTGGTCGGTGCACTCGGCCTGGTGCGCTTCTCCGATTTCTTCAAACGCCTGCACGCACCGACCAAGGCCAGCACGCTGGGCGTGGGTTGCGTCTTGGTGTGCTCGGTGGCGTACCACATCTTCCTCGGCCAGGACCCGCAGCCACGCGAGCTGCTGATCACCGTGTTCCTGTTCATCACCGCCCCGATCAGCGCCCACCTGATGGCCAAGGCCGCACTGTCGCTGATGATGGAAAGCCGGCCCGAGCCGCCGAAGGAATAGTGCCGGGCACAAGCTCCACCGGTAGTGCCGAGCCATGCTCGGCATGAGGCCTGCCCGGCAACGCCCTGTAGTGCGGGGGGGCAGGGGGCGGGGGGGGGGGCGAGGGGGCACCGCCCCCGCCAGGGGGGGCCGGGCCCCACCG
>NZ_JBXFWM010000099.1:0-11097 GCF_056856655.1 Stenotrophomonas sp. STEN033 | reverse complement strand
AATTTCTTTTAATGCGGCGCGGCGGCTACCGCCGCCCCAAAATTACCACTTATATTCCCGGCGAAAGCCCCTTGCCGAGCTTGGCGCGGCACTACAGGGGCTCGTCTTCCGCTGCAGGCTTTTCCTTGGCTTCCGGCTTCGTGGTCTCTGCCGGCACCGCAGGCTTCACCTCCGCCGCTGGCTTCGCCTTTGCCGCCGCGGCGGCCTGCGCTGCCGCTACCGAGCCGGGGTGCTTGAGTTCCTGCAAGGCCGACTGGATCGGCGCATCGCCCGGCAACACCACGCCGGCCTTGCTCCCGGCCGCTTCGTCATCACCGCGTAGATGCCCGGGCAGCTTGGCTTCGCTGTAATCGCTCAGGCTGGCCGGCAGATCGCTGGGCGCATCGGCCGGGTCCGGCATCAATTCCACATCCGGCACGATGCCGGTGGCCTGGATCGAGCGTCCGCTGGGCGTGTAGTAACGGGCGGTGGTCAGTTTCACCGAGTCGCCGTTGTCCAGCGGCAGCACGGTCTGCACCGAACCCTTGCCGAAGCTGCGGCTGCCAACCACGCGGGCACGGCCATTGTCGCGCAGGGCACCGGCCAGCACTTCCGAGGCACTGGCCGAACCAGCGTCGGCCAGCACCACCATCGGCGCCCCCTTCAGCAGGTCGCCCGGGGTGGCATCGAACCTGGCATCACTGATCGAGATCCGGCCGCGGGTGCTGACGATGCCGCCCTTCTCCAGCAGGTCATCGGCCACCTGCACGGCAGCGGTCAGCAGGCCGCCGGGGTTGCTGCGCAGGTCCAGCACCAGCCCCTTCAGCTTGCCGCCGGCCTGCGCCTGCAGCTGGTTGAGCTGCTTCTGGAAATCGGCACCGGTGTCGGCCTGGAACGTGCTGATGCGGATGTAGCCATAGCCCGGTTCCAGCATCCGGCTGCGCACACTGGTGACGCGGATGGTCTCGCGCATCACGGTGACGTCGAAGGGCTTCTGCTCGCCACGGGCGATGGTCAGCACCACACTGCTGCCGGCCTTGCCGCGCAATGGTTCGCTGGCATCGATGGCATTGATCGGAGTGCCGTCGATGGCCACGATCAGATCGCCGGCCTTCAGTCCGGCACGCGCGGCCGGGGTGTCGTCGATCGGCGATACCACCTTCAAGGTGTTGTCCTGCTGCAGGACCTCCACACCGATGCCTTCATAGGCACCGCTGGTCTGTTCGTCGAAGGCTTCTGCATCTTCCTTGTCGAAGTAGGTGCTGTGCGGGTCCAGCTCCAGCAGCAGGCCGCGCACCGCCGACTGCATCAGTTTCTTGTCATCCACCGGATCCACGTAGGCCGCACGCACGGCGTTGTAGACCCCTACGAAGCGGCGGATCTCGTCCAGGGGTACGCGTGAGGTGACCGATTCCTTGGCATCGGGATCGTCCGCCTTGGACACCTTGTCCGGGGCGCTCTGGGCCAATGCAACAGCCGGTGACAGGGCCAACAGCAGGGCAGCAGCAAGACGGGCTACACGCATGAACCACTCCATGAGATTACGGATGCGCAATAACCGCGCTGGACCCGATTATGCGCGAAGCCCGGCTAAATTCTTGTTGAATCGACGCATCTGGCTGCGCCAGCGCTCAGCCCGCGTTACTGCCGCTGCAGCCAGGTCGAGGGATCCACCGGTTGGCCGTTGCGGCGCAGTTCAAAATACAGCGCGGTCACGCCCTGCCCCCCGGAGTTGCCGACCTTGGCCACCGCATCGCCGCGCTTGATGGTGGCACCGGCATCCTTGAGCAGGGTGTCGTTGTGCGCGTACAGGCTCATATAGCCGTTGCCGTGGTCGACGATCAGGATCATGCCGTAGCCGGTCATCCAGTCGGAGAACACCACGGTGCCGTCGGCTACCGCGGTCACCGTGCTGCCGGCCGGTGCGCCGATCAGCACGCCGGCGCTGTTGCGCCCATCCGGCAGGCGACCGCCGTAACGGGCCAGCAGGTTGCCCGACAATGGCCAGCCCAGCCCGCCCACGCGCGGCGCAGGCGCATTGGCGACCACTCGCGGCGGTACCTTGCCCGGCGTGGCCCGTGCCGGACTGCGTGCGGAGCCGCCGCCATTGCTCGCCGCGGCCTGGCGGGCCTGCTCGGCGGCGCGGCGCGCGGCGGCACGTCGCTCGGCTTCGGCACGGGCGGCGGCGGCACGCAGGCTCGCCAACACCTGCTCCAGCGCGCGCGCGTCCTTGCCCAAAGCCTGCTCGCGCTGGCTGCGGTCCTGGTAGCGGCTGTCCAGTTCACTCAATACAGAAGCCCGCTGGCGACGGTCCTGGGCCAGCGCAGCGGCCTGTTGGCGCTGCTGTTCGCGAGCCTGTTCCAACTCTTTGCTGCGCGCGACGATCTGCTGCTCGGTCGTGTTCAAGGCCTGCAGATCGGTGGTCAGCCCAGCGATTGCCCGCGCCCGCTCACGCTGCAGATACCGGTGATAGGCCAGCTCGCGATTGGCGTCGGCCACGGTGTCCTGCGACAACAGCAGTTTCAACGGTGCGTGGTTGCCCAGCTGGTAGGCACCGCGCAGCAGCGTGGCCAGTTGCTGGCGTTGCTGGGCCAGCCCGCTCTCCAGCGTGCTTCGACGCTGCTGCAAGGCCGTCAATGACTGTTGTTCCCGCTGCACGGCCGCTTCTGCCTCGGCCACCGCGCGGCCGCTGCGGGCAACCTTCTGGTCGGCCTCGCGCAGGCGCTGGCTGGCCTCGCCACGCTGCCCTTCCAGCTGCCGCCGTTCCTGTGAAACGCTCTTGAGCTCGCCACGCAGTTGCTGCAGCTTCTTCTCGGTGTCGCGCGAGTTGTTCTGCGCCAGCAGTGGCCCGGCCAGCAGCGCCAGGACCAGCAGGCAAGCACCGCGCCACGGCGGCAGGGCCGCACATCGCAGGGAACTGGGCTGTTGACTGGGCGGGTGCAAAGAGGTTCCAGTGACTTCAGGCAGATGCGGATTGTACCCAAGCGTGGTGCCATGCCACCCAGTCCATCGGCATTTCCATCCCGGAGATATCATGAAACGTCTATTCCTGCTCCTGCTGCTGAGTACGACCGCCCCGCTGGCCATGGCCTCTGAGGACATCAGCAAGGTCAATGGCAGCATCCAGACCCAGGCCGGCACCACCTACGGCGATCTGGAAACGGTCAACGGCAGCATCCAGCTGGCCGCCGGCGTGCAGGCCAACAGCGTCGAAACCGTGAACGGCAGCGTTCGTATCGAAGACAACGTGCAGGCGCACAGCATCGAGACGGTCAACGGCGCGATCCGCGGCGGTCGCAACCTGGTGCTTACCCACGGCCTGGATACGGTGAACGGCGGCATCTATGTTGACCGCGGCAGCCGCATCGGCGGCGACATCGAGACCGTCAACGGCAGCATCGGCCTGGTCGCGGTGCAGTTGGGGGGCGACATCGAGACCGTCAACGGTGATATCACCGTGGGCATCGACTCGGTGGTGAAAGGCGGCATCAAGGTCAATCGCCCCTCGTTCGGTATCTCGTTGACCGCACCGCGCAAGCCGCGCATCGTCATCGGCCCGAATGCGGTGGTCGAAGGCCAATTGGTATTCGAGCGCGAAGTCACCTTGCTGGTACATGACTCGGCCAAGATCGGGCCTGTGACCGGCGCCACGCCGCAGCGTTTCGACAGCGAAACCGCGCCGCGCTGAACGCGCATTGCAGGCCAATCCTGCCTAGAATCCGGGTTCGACCTTGCAACCCGGAGTTCCCATGCAACGCAAACTGTTGTTGTGCCTGGCCGCCACCGCGGCACTGGCCGCCTGCAAGCAGGAGGCACCGGTACCGGCGGCCTCCGCGCCCGCACCTGCCCCGGCACCGGCGCACACCTTCGCCGGTGGCATCAATGCCGCCGACTTCGGCGAGCTGGTGAAGACCCTGGCCTCGGATGAATTCGAAGGCCGCGCCCCGGGCAGCAACGGCGAAGAACTGACGGTCAACTACATCCGTGACCAGATGCAGCGCATCGGCCTGCAGCCGGGCAATGGCGACAGCTGGTTCCAGGAAGTGCCGATGACCGAAACCACGGCCAACCCGGCTACCGTGCTGAAGATCCAGCAGGGCCAGGCCAGCCGTGACCTGGTGTTCGGCACCGACATGGTGATCGGCACCCGCAGCGGCCAGCCGGAAATCAAAATCGACAACAGCGAACTGGTCTTCGTTGGCTACGGCGTGGATGCACCCGAGCAGAACTGGAACGACTACACCGGCCAGGATTGGAAGGGCAAGACGGTGGTGATGTTCGTCAATGACCCGGGCTTCCACACCGACGACGCCACCTTGTTCGATGGCAAGCGCATGACCTATTACGGGCGCTGGACCTACAAGTTCGAGGAAGCCGCACGCAAGGGCGCCGCCGCTGCGCTGATCGTGCACGACAGCGCTGGCGCTTCCTATGGCTGGGATGTGGTCAAGAACTCCTGGGGCGGTGCCCAGTACGACCTGCCCGCCGCCGAAGACAGCCAGCCACGCCTGCAGGCACAGGGCTGGCTCAGCGCCGAGGCCGCACGCAAGCTGTTCGCCGATGCAGGGTTGGACCTGGACAAGGCCTACAAGGACGCCAGCAAGCGCGGCTTCAAGCCGGCACCGCTGAATGCCAGCCTGTCGCTGGACCTGAAGAGCACCATCGCGCAGAAGAAGTCGCGCAACGTGGTCGGCGTACTGCCGGGCAGCAAGCGCGCCGACGAAGCCGTGCTGTACATGGCGCACTGGGACCACCTGGGCAAGCACGAAGGCGAGGAAGGCGACAACATCTACAACGGCGCGGTCGACAACGCGACCGGCGTGGCCGGCATCCTTGAAGTGGCCGATGCGATGGCGCACCAGCAGACCCCGCCGGAACGCTCGGTGGTGTTCCTTGCCGTGACCCTGGAAGAATCGGGCCTGCTCGGTTCGCAGTACTACGTGAACCACCCGACCTTCCCGCTGGACAAGATCGCCGGCGTGATCAACATCGATGCGATGTCGGTCAATGGCCGCGCGCGTGACCTCACCGTCACCGGTTTCGGCAGCTCCGAGCTGGAAGACCTGCTCAAGCCGCTGGCTGCCAAGCAGGGTCGCACCCTGCATGCGGAAACTTCGGTGCAGAGCGGTTTCTACTTCCGCTCCGATCACTTCAACTTCGCCAAGGCCGGCGTGCCGGCACTGTATGCCGATGGCGGCGAAGACCTGATCGACGGCGGCGTCGAGGCTGGCAAGCGTGCGGCCGAAGCCTATGGCAAGGACCGTTACCACGGCCCGAAGGACGAGTACGACCCGGCCACCTGGAAGCTCGACGGCATCGTCGAAGACCTGGAACTGCTGTACGGCGTTGGCCAGCAGTTGGCCGGCGGCGACGCCTGGCCGAACTGGTACCAAGGCAACCCGTTCAAGGCCAACCGTGACGCGATGATGAAGAACAAGGACAGCAAGGCGGCCAAGTAAGCCGCTGCTGGTCGCGAACAGGAACGGCGCCCTTGGGCGCCGTTCCTGTTCATGTGCTTGCCCGTCGATGCAAAGCGGCGACGCTGTAGCCCGGGTAAGCGCAGCGCACCCGGGAGCCGGGGATAGCCGGCATTGAAGGCAATGCGCAAACCGCCCCGGGTGCGCTGCGCTTACCCGGGCTACGGGGGCTGCCTAGGCCGCCGATGTCTCCACGCGGGCACTGCGTGCCTTGCGCACGCCGGCTACCGCGAACACCACCAGCCCGGCCCAGATCAGGCAGAAGCCAACCAGTTGGCTGGCATTGAAAGCCTCGCGGAACACCAGCACACCGACCAGGAACTGCAGGGTCGGCGCGATGTACTGCAGCAGGCCAACCACGGTCAGCGGTACCCGCCGCACGCCGAAGGCGAAGGCAATCAGCGGAATCGCGCTGACCGCACCGGCCAGCACCAGCAGCACGTCGTTGCCGATGCCCCAGCCGGAGATGAAACCACCGCCGTGGCCGCTCTCGGCCCAAACCACATAGGCCAGCGCCGGCGCCACCATGAACAGGCTTTCCACGCCGAGCCCGCTCACCGCATCGACAACCACCAGCTTGCGCAGCAGGCCATACAGGCCAAAAGTGATGGACAGGCCAATCGCGATCCACGGCGGGCGCCCGCTCTGCCAGGTCAGCCAGGCCACGCCCAGCGCCGCCAGCGCTACCGCCAACCACTGCAGCTTGCCCAGCCGCTCGCCCAGCACCATCACCCCAAGCAGCACGCTTAGCAGCGGATTGATGAAATAACCCAGGCTGGTCTCAACCACGTGGCCGGCATTCACCGCCCAGATGTACAGGCTCCAGTTCAGCGCGATCAGCAGGCTGGACAGGCCCAGCAGCCAGAACCGCCGCGGCGTTGCCCACACCTCCCGCAACCAGCCCCAGCCGCGCACGATACCCAACCCGCCAACCAGCAGCACCGCACTCCAGACAATGCGATGGGCGATGATCAGGAATGACGGCACCTCCTTGAGCAGATGCCAGTACAGCGGGAACAGGCCCCAGATGACGAAGGCCAAGGTGGTGGCCCACAGGCCATTGCGGATTTCGCTGTTGCTGTTCATGTGCGACGCAGCCTTGCAAGAGTGATGACCACGACGCCGGCCAGAATCACCGCCATCGCGCCGAGATCGGAAATGCTGAAACGCTCATGCGCGATCCACGCACCAAGTGCCACGGCAATCACCGGATTGACGTAGGCATAGCTGCTGGCCAGCACCGGACGCACGTTGTGCAACAGCCAGACGTAGGCGGTGAAGGCGATGATCGAGCCGAACACGGTCAGGTAGCTCACCGACAGCAGGCCCTGCAGGCTGGGCCAGGCAGTGATGCGTTCGCCGCGCAACAGGCCGGCACTGACCAGGATCAAGCCGCCACACAGCATCTGCCCGGCGGCGGTCATGAACGGCGATGGCAGATCGCGGCCCCGTGACCAGATCGAGCCCGCCGCCCAACCCAGCGGCGCGATCAGCAGCAGGATCAGCCCGGTCGGGGTTGCGGTCAGGCTGCTGCCAGCGTTGAGCCAGACCACACCGACGAAGCCGACCGCAATACCCAGCCATTCGCCACGGGTGACCTTGTCGCCACGGATGGCCGAGAACAACGCCATCCACAACGGCACCGAGGCCACCGCCACCGCAGCCAGGCCGGACGACACATCGCGCTCGGCCAGCACCACCATGCCGTTGCCGAGGAACAGCAGGCACAGGCCCATCACCGCCAGCGTCTTCCATTGCGCACGGGTCGGCGCGGCAACACCGCGCCAGCGCAGCAGGGCATAGAGCACACTGCCGGCAATGACGAAGCGGGTACCGGAGATCACCGTCAGCGGCGGCAGGCCGCTTTCCAGCGCCAGATGGATGCCCAGATAGGTCGATCCCCACACCACGTAGACCAGGAACAAGGCCAGAACTACAAGGCCACCCCTGGGAGGAGCAGCCGGTGTGGAGTCGGGGGAGGACATGAGGCGGTGCCACCATTCGGGGGAAGGTGAATTCTAGGGCACCGTGGCACAGAGATCAGTCTGAAAAACGGCATGCTGTATTCGCCTGGCAGGTCCACCTACATCATCCTTACACCGTCTGCGGTAGCTTGAAGCCGACCACCGCGCCGCCGGCTGCATCGCCCGGCCCCGGCCATCACGCGAGGACATCGTCTGCATGAGTACCACCACCGCACCCGTGGCGGCCGCCACCGAACGCGCCGCCCTGCGCCGCTCCATCTCCAACACCTTGAAGGGCTCGGCCGGCAACCTGGTCGAGTGGTATGACGTTTACGTCTACTCGGTGTTCGCGGTGTACTTCGAGTCGCAGTTCTTCTCGGCCGCCGACAAGAACTCCACGATCTACGTGTGGGCGATCTTCGCCGCCACCTTCCTGATGCGGCCGATCGGTGCCTGGTACTTCGGCCGCTTCGCCGACCGCTACGGGCGCCGTCGCGCCTTGACGGTATCGGTGACAGTGATGGCAGCCTGCTCGTTCCTGATCGCCATCACCCCGACCGCGTCGCAGATCGGCGGCGCTGCGGCATTGATCCTGCTGTTCGCACGGCTGGCACAGGGTTTCGCCACCGGGGGCGAGTACGGCACCAGCGCCACCTATATGTCCGAGGCGGCCATCCCCGGCCGACGTGGCTTCCTGTCCTCGTTCCACTACGTCACCCTGGTCGGCGGCCACGTGCTGGCCCAGTTGACCCTGCTCGGCATGCTGCTGCTGTGGGACAAACCCGAGATCTCGGCCTGGGGCTGGCGTATTGCCTTCGGCATCGGTGGCGTTGCCGCCATCGTGGTGTTCTGGCTGCGCCGGAGCATGGACGAATCGCTGACCTCCGACTCCATCGAAGCAGCGAAGGACGGCCGCGCAAAGGCTTCCGGCTCGATGTACGAACTGTTCGTGCATCAATGGCGGCCGTTGCTGCTGTGCTTCCTGATCACCGCCGGCGGCACGGTGGCGTTCTACACCTACTCGGTGAACGGACCGAAGATGATCCAGAGTGCGTTTGCCGGCAACGACGTGATGACCGGCACCGTGATCAACCTGGGCGTGCTGACCTTTCTGATGCTGCTGCAGCCGGTCGGCGGCTGGCTGTCGGACATCGTCGGTCGCAAGAGCCTGCTGGTGTTCTTCGGCGTCGGTGGCGTGCTCTACAGCTGGTACATGATCACCCAGCTGCCGCAGCAGCATGATCCGCTGATGGCCTTCCTGGTGCTGGCAGTCGGCTTCGTCATCCTCACCGGTTACACCTCGATCAACGCAGTGGTGAAGGCCGAGCTGTTCCCCACGCATGTGCGTGCATTGGGCGTGGGCTTTGGTTATGCGATGGCCAACTCATTGTTTGGCGGCACGGCGCCGTTGCTCTATCAGGGCGCATTGAAGACCGGGCATGTGGATACCTTCGCCATCTATGTCACCGCAGTGATCGCGGTGTCGCTGGTGGTCTATGTGTTCTTCCTGAAGAACAAGGGGCCGAACTGGTTGGATGGTACGCGGCGGTAGTGGCTTTGGCTTTGGCTTTGGCTTTGGCTTTGGCGTTGCTTCTAAGCCGTCATTCCCGCGCAGGCGGGGTATTCAACCGACGAATGTCGGGTCATCGCTCTGCGCACTTGCTTTTGCTTTTGCTTTTGCCCGCATCACGCACGATGCAAACAGCAAAGACCAGAGCGATTCCCGCCTGCGCGGGAATGACGGCATAAAAAGCAAAGAGCAAGAACAAAACCGGCGGACTCAGTCCGCCGGTCTTATCATCACTTAGCGCCGGGCAACATCACTCAACGCCGGGCAGCATCACTCGCTTCACGCGCAGCCTCGAACTCCGCACCCTTCTGCCACGTCGGCCATTTTCTGCTGTTGGCCAACTCCAGACCCAGGTCATAAACCAGCAAGGTATCGGCGGCCAAACCGCGCGCATCCCACTGCGGCGACCACGCGTCACAGGCCTGGTGGTAGCACTTGGCGAAATAGGCATCACGCAGCGCGCGGCCGGCGGCAACACCACCATCCAGCTTGTCCAGTCCTGCACCGACGGTGATCGCCGGCACACCCTTGCGGGCAAAGGCAAAGTGATCGGCGCGGTAGAAGAAGCCCGCTTCCAGATTCGGGTCCGGCGACCAGCGGCGACCACGCGCCTGTGCCACGCGCTGCACATCGTCTTCCAGCGACACCCGGCCATTGCCCCAGGTCGCTATGTCGGCGGTTTCGCCATCCGGGCTGAACATCTCGATGTTCAATACCGCAACAGTGGTCTCCAGCGGTGCCAGCGGGTGTGCGGCGTAGTAGCTGGCACCGAGCAGGCCCTTCTCTTCGGCCGTCAACGCGATGAAGTACAGCGAACGCTGCGGACGCGGGCCGTCGGCGAACACGCGGCCCAGCTCCAGCACCGAGGCCACGCCGGTGGCGTTGTCGATGGCGCCGTGGCGCACGGTCTGGCCGTTGGCGTCCGGCTGGCCGATGCCGAAGGCATCCCAGTGCGCCGAGAAGATCACCGATTCCTGCGGATGGCTGCTGCCTTCCAGCTTGGCCACCACGTTACGGGTGACCACGCGCTCACGCTTGACCCAGAAGCTGGTGGTGAGGCTCGCGTCGCCCAGCTCGACAGGACGGAAGTCAGCCTTCATCGCCTTGCGCTTCTCGGTCTCGAAATCGAGGCCAGCGGCACTGAAGATGCGCTCAGCCAGGGCCCGCTGCATCCAGCCGCGTACCGGCGTATGCGCAGCCTGTGCCTCGTCGTTGCTGCGCTCGATATCGAACAGCGGCGAGGTACCGGAAGCCTTCACGGTCGCCCACGGATAGGCGGCCGGAGCGGTCTCGTGCACGATCAGCACACCCTCGGCACCGCGCCGTGCGGCTTCCTCGAACTTGTAGGTCCAGCGGCCGTAGTAGGTCACCGCCTTGCCATCGAACGCACCCGGCGCATCGGTCTCGAAGTCGGCATCGTTGATCAGCACGACGGCGATCTTGCCGCTCAAATCCAGACCCTTGTAATCGTCCCAATGCCGTTCCGGCGCGGAGATGCCGTAACCGATGAACACCAGCGGCGTGTCCTGCTGGTCGACTACACCGAACGGGCTCAGGCTCTGCAGGGTGATGTCCTCACCGTTGACCAGCGGCTGCGACTTGCCGTTCAAGCTCAGGCTGGCCTGCACCGGTCCGTCCACCGTTGCACGGACCAGCGGCACTTCCTGCACCCAGCTGCCGTCGGTGCCACCCGGCTGCAGGCCGGCCTTGCGGAATTCGTCGACCAGATAGTCGACGGTGCGCTGCTCACCGGCCGATGCCGGGGCACGGCCTTCGAATTCGTCCGAGGCCAGAATGCGGACATGCCGTGACAGTGCTTCCGGATCGATGCCGCCGCCGGGCAGGTCATTGGCCGCCGAGGCGATGCCGCCGACAAACAGGCAGGAAGACAGCAGCAGGATGCGCATCGGATTCACGGCAACTACCAACGACAGAATGAATGGCCGATTCTAACCGCCATTGCCCTTGTAGGCGCGGCAGCGCTGTAGTGGGGGGGGGGGGGGGGGGCGGGGGGGGGGGGGGGGGGCGGGGCCCGCGGCCGGCGGCGGGGCGCGCCCCACCCCCCCCCCCACCGCCGCCGCCGCCGGGGGGGGGGGGGGGGGGGGGC
>NZ_JBXFWM010000098.1:0-11403 GCF_056856655.1 Stenotrophomonas sp. STEN033 | reverse complement strand
CGGCCCCCCCGCCGCCGCCGCCCCCCCCGCCCCCGCCCGCCCCCCCCCCCCCACTACCGGAAGCAAAGCTTACCTCGCGTACATCGGTTTGAATCAGAGGCCCAGCAGCTCGAAGCTCACCGCATCGCCACTCACCGACGAAGCGCACACCCACACATCGAACAGTCCAGGCTCGGCGGTGTAATCACCGTCCACACCGGTAAAAGCAAGCTGCTGACGGTCCAGACGGAACTCCACCTCCACCGAGGCACCGGCTGCCACCATCACCTTCTGGAACGCCTTCAACTCACGCACCGGGCGTACCCGGCTGGCGACACGATCGTGCACGTACAGCTGCACCACTTCCTCACCCGTCACCGCGCTGGTATTGCGCAGTGTGGTGCGAATCACCAGCTCACCATCCCATGCCAACTGCGGCGTGCTCAGGCGCGGCGCTTCATATTCAAAGCGCGCATAACCAATGCCATGGCCGAACGCGTACAGGGCCGTATTCGGGAACTCGCGCCAACGTGATTTGAATTCCGACAGGGTCGGCAGTTCGGGCCGGCCGCTGCGTGGGTGGTTGTAGAAATACGGCTGCTGGCCCGAGACATGCGGGAAGCTCACCGGCAGACGCGCCGACGGGCTGTAATCGCCAAACAGGATGTCAGCCAAGGCGTGCCCGTTCTGCGTGCCCAGGTACCAGGTAACCGCAATGGCCTGGGCATCGCGCACTGCGCCCTGCAGTGCCAGCGCGCGGCCGTTGCGCAGCAACACCACCAGCGGCGTGCCGGTGGCAGCGACGGCTTCGGCCAGTGCCTGCTGTGCCGGTGGCAAGGTGATCTCCACCCGCGACTGCGCCTCACCGCTGTAACGCTGCGGCTCGCCCACGGCCAACACCACCACGTCGGCGCGCCGCGCGGCGGCGACGGCGGCGTCGATGCCGCCATCCAGCGGCGCTTCAAATGCACAGCCCGCCACGATTTCCAACGCCGCTGGATCTTCCATGGCGGTGCGCACACCGCTCTCCAGCGTGACGTAACGCGACTTGTCGCCAAACAAGGTCCAGCAACCTTCGATGTTGTCGCGGTCCTGCACAAACGGGCCGATCAAGGCGATCTTCTGGCCCTGTTTCTTCAACGGCAGCAACTCGGCTTCGTTCTTCAACAGCACCACCGAGCGGCGTGCGCTGTCGCGCGCGAGCGCGTCGTGTTCGACGATATGCGTCTGGTCGGCTTCGCGCGCAGGATCCAGCGAACGGTAGGGGTTATCGAACAGACCGATCGCATCCTTCAAACGCAGGATGCGGCGTACCGATTCGTCGAGCACCGCCATCGGCACTTCACCGGCGTGCACCAGACCTGCCAGATGCTGGTCGTAGAAACCGCTCTGCATGCTCAGGTCCAACCCGGCGAGGAAGGCCTTGCGAGTGGCATCCACTTCATCGGCCGCGTAGCCGTGTGCAATCAGCTCCATGTCGGCGGTGTAGTCGGAAACCACCACGCCCTCAAATTTCCATTCCTTGCGCAGCAGATCGGTCAGCAGCGCGCGATTGGCGCTGGCCGGCACACCATTGATGTCGTTGAAGGCGCTCATCAGCGACAGCGCGCCGGCATCCAGCGCGGCCTTGAACGGCGGCAGGTGCACATCGCGCAGGGTCTGCGGCGAGATATCCACCTGCGCGTATTCCATGCCTGCGGCGACCGCACCGTAGGCGGCGAAGTGTTTGGGTGTGGCCAGCAGCGAATCTTCGGCGGTCAGGTCATCGCCCTGGAAGCCACGTACGCGGGCGGCGGCGAATTCGCAGCCCAGCACCACGTCTTCGCCCGCCCCTTCAGCACCGCGCCCCCAGCGCTGGTCGCGGGCGATATCCACCGCCGGTGCATAGGTCCAGTGGATGCCAGCGGCGGTCGCTTCGACCGCGGTGGCGCGGGCAGTACGACGGGCCAGATCCGGTTCGAAGCTGGCTGCCTCGCCCAGCGGAATCGGAAACACGGTGCGCATGCCGTGGATCACGTCGGAAGCGAGGATGACCGGAATACCCAGGCGGCTTTCTTCCAGCGCCACCTGCTGGATGCGCCGGCCCAGCTCGGCACCGACGCCATTGAACAGCGAGCCGACCCGACCAGTGCGTACCTGTTCCAGCACCTGCTCGGCGTTACGCACATTGGCCTCCGGATTCACGTCCGGAGCGAATGGCCGGACCATGTCGGCGAATACGCTGAGCTGACCGACTTTCTCGTCGACGGTCATGCGGGAAATCAGGGATTCAATGCGGTCGGGGGCCACCGGCAGTCCTTCATGTAAACGCTTTCAAGGCGGCGATTCTAGCGCTACAAACGTGAAGCAGCCGCCGGATGGCTCCACCTGTAGTGGCGAGCCATGCTCGGCAAGGGGGCATTACCGGTAGAGCCCCCTTGCCTGGCATGGCTCGGCACTATCGCTTCAGCCCCTCTCCCGCCTAGGGAAGAGGGGCTGGGGTGAGGGCTGCTTTTCGCTGGGAAAGCCCCTTGCCGAGCATGGCTCGGCACTACGCCCCCTCCCTTTCGCGTGGCGAAGGGGAGGGTTGGGGCGGGGTGGCTTTTGGACTTGGCCGGTAAAGCCCCTGCCGAGCATGGCTCGGCACTACCCATCAGTGATCGCGTTGCTCGCGGGCGGTCATCAGCATGGCGTCGCTGGATTCCTGGAATACGTGCAGGCCGAATTCCGGCAGGATCGCCAGCAGGTGGTCGAACATGTCCGACTGGATGGCCTCGTACTTGGCCCAGGCGGTCGAAGAGGTGAAACAGTAGATCTCCAGCGGCAGGCCCTGCGGGGTCGGCGCCATCTGCCGCACCAGCAGGGTCATGTCCTGATGAATGCCGGGGTTGTTCCGCAGGTACAGCTCGACATAGGCGCGGAAGGTGCCCAGGTTGGTCAGCCGACGTGCATTGACCGGCTCCGGGTGCGCCTGCGCCACCTGCGCATTCCACTGCTGCAGCTCCTGCTGCTTGCCCGCCAGGTAGTCGTCCAGCAGCGCGATCTGGCCCAGTCGCTCCAGTCCACCGGCATCGAGGAAACGCACGCTGTGCTGGTCCAGGTAGATCGAACGCTTGATCCGGCGTCCGCCGGATTCCTGCATGCCGCGCCAGTTCTTGAACGACTCGGTGACCAGCTTCTTGGTCGGGATGGTGGTGACGGTCTTGTCCCAGTTCTGCACGGTGACCGTGTGCAGGGCGATGTCGATCACGTCGCCATCGGCGTTCTGGCTGGGCATCTCGATCCAGTCGCCAATGCGCACGCGGCCATCGCCGCTGATCTGCACGCTGGCCACCAGCGACAGGATGGTGTCCTGGAAGATCAGCATGAACACCGCCGTCGCTGCACCCAGGCCAGTAACCAGGTGCAGCAGCTCCACGCCGACCAGGATCGCCACGATCGACAGGCCGGCGAATACGAACACCACGATCTTGACGACCTGCAGGTAGCCCTTGATCGGCTTGTTGCGCGCATCGGCGCGGCGTTCGTAGAAATCGTTGAAGGCGTCCAACGCGTGCGATACCGCCATCGCGATGGTCAGCACCGTCCATGCATGACACAGCGCCTTCAAGGCATGGACCAGGCCCGGCGGCAGCTCCGGCACGATGCTCAAGCCTGCGGCAAGCACCACCGACGGCACGATATTGGACAGCCGCGCGATCACCCGCAGCGGCTGCCTGGCGTTGTGATTGGGGCCGGAGAAACGTTCGATCATCGAACGCAGGCCACGCAACAGGATGCGCTTGGTGACGAAGTTGGCCAGCCATGCCACCAGCAGCAATCCCGCCAGCACCACCGCCGGGTAGGCCATCGGGTAGGGCGCCAGGATGTTTTCCAGCTGATCCAACCAGCGAATTCCCATTACCGCCATCGTGCACTTCTCCTTTTACTCGTACCGCAGAAACAACCTGCCCAACCGCATTGCTTGATCGGACAGGCATAGCTCAGGCCGCGCACCGCAGGGCGCGCGACCGGGTTACAACAGGCTCAACCTTCGCTGCGGCTGCGCTCGATGATCACGCCAACCGCGCGCGCACCGCGCACCGCGCCGGGCTTGCTCAGCTTCAATCGCAGCCATTGCACGTTGAATTCGTCCAGCACGATCTGCGCGCAGCGCTCGGCCAGCGTTTCCACCAGACCGAAATCGGAGGCGCGCACGAATTCCATCAGGCGCTTGCTGACCGCCTTGTAGTTCAGCGTGTCGACGATGTCGTCGCTGGCGGCGGGCTTGCGGTTGTCGAAGCCCATTTCAAGATCGAACACCAGGGTCTGGCGGATGCGCCGTTCCCAGTCGTAGATGCCGATCAGGGCGTCGATTTCCAGCCCTTCGATGAATACCTTGTCCATTGCATCCGTCGTATTGAATGAATACGACATGGTAACGGCAGCAGACTGAGCCTGCCGTGGACGGGCACGGCAGAGCTGCTTGTCAGCGCTGCAAGGGCGGCAACAACGCCATGTCCCAGCGCGGGGTCACCTTGATCTCGGCCGGACCGTGCTGGCCCGCTTGCAGGCGCAGGGCACCGGCGAAGGCGATCATCGCGCCGTTGTCGGTGCACAGTGCCGGCCGCGGGAAGCAGACCCGACCGCCGCGGCGCTGGGCATCGTCCTGCAGCTTGGCGCGCAGGCGCTTGTTGGCGCCGACGCCGCCGGCTACCACCAATACGTCGCAGCCGGCCGCATCCAGCGCGCGACCGCACTTGATCACCAGTGTGTCGACCACCGCGTCCTCGAAGCCACGGGCGATGTCGGCGCGGGTCTGTTCGCTCTGGTCGCTGTCGCGCCAGGCCATCAGCACCTGGGTCTTCAAGCCAGAGAAACTGAAGTCCAGCCCCGGCCGGTCGGTCATCGGCCGGGTGAACTTGTAGCGCCCCGGCGTGCCGATCTCGGCCAGCTTGGCCAGCTGCGGACCGCCCGGGTACGGCAGGCCCATCATCTTGGCGGTCTTGTCGAAGGCCTCACCGGCGGCATCGTCGAGGGTTTCGCCCAGCAGACGGTATTTGCCGATGGCGTCCACCGCGATCAACTGGGTGTGGCCGCCCGAGACCAGCAGGGCCACGAACGGCGGCTCCGGCGGGTCGTCCTCCATCAGCGGGGCCAGCAGGTGACCTTCCATGTGATGCACGCCAATAGCCGGCACATCCAGGCCCCAGGCCAGCGACCGGGCCACGCCGGCGCCGACCAGCAGCGCCCCCACCAGGCCCGGGCCGGCGGTATAGGCCACGCCCTCGATCTCGGAGATGGCGATGCCGGCTTCGTCCAGGGTCTGCCGGATCAGCGGCAGGGTTTTGCGCACGTGGTCGCGGCTGGCCAGCTCCGGCACCACCCCGCCATACTCGGCGTGCAGCGCGATCTGGCTGTAGACGGCGTGCGCGCGCAGCGCGGCCGCCCCGGAAAGCGAGGTGTCGTAGACGGCTACGCCGGTCTCATCGCAGGATGATTCAATGCCAAGGACTTTCATAAGGCGTATTGTGGACCTCTCTGACGCCCCCGCCAAATCCCGGGGGTTGCACGGCTGCGCAAAGGGACTATAATGCGCGGCTCACCGGGTGTGTCCCGGTTTTTCTACTGAGTCCCCGGAGATTCCATGCCCAGCGTTAAAGTCCGCGAGAACGAGCCCTTTGAGTTTGCTCTTCGCCGCTTCAAGCGCACTTGCGAAAAGGCCGGCGTACTGGCCGAGACCCGCAAGCGCGAGTTCTACGAAAAGCCGACCCAGGAACGCAAGCGCAAGGCCGCTGCTGCCGTAAAGCGCCAGCTGCGTCGTTCCTCGCGCGACGTCACCAAGCGTCAGCGCCTGTACTGATCGTACGCAACTCCTGAACGGGGGGCTCCGGCCTTCCGTACTGGGGTGAAAGCCGGCACGCGCAAGCGTAGCCGGCTTTTTGCGTTCCAGATGCCAGCAATGCTGACGTCTTTTCCCATATTCCCGACCCAAAGAGGTGCTCCATGAGCCTGAAGCAACAGCTGACCGAAGACATGAAGGCCGCCATGAAGAGCGGCGACAAGCACTCGCTGGGCGTGATCCGCCTGATCAATGCCGCCATCAAGCAGCGCGAAGTGGACGAGCGCATCGAATTGACCGACACCGACGTGATCGCCGTGCTGGACAAGATGGTCAAGCAGCGCAAGGACTCGGTCACCCAGTACGAAGCGGCCAACCGTGAAGACCTGGCCGCGGTCGAGCGTGACGAGATCGTGGTGATCGAGCGCTACGTGCCGGCCAAGATGGGCGAAGCCGAGATCCAGGCGGCGATTGCCGCCGCCAAGGCCGAAACCGGTGCCAGCAGCGCCGCCGACATCGGCAAGTTGATGGGCGTGCTCAAGCCCAAGCTCGCAGGCCAGGCTGACATGGGCCTGGTGTCCAAGCTGGTCAAGCAGGCTTTGGCTGGCTGATTGCAGCTGCCAGGTTTGCGCGACAAGGCCCGCCAAGTGCGGGCTTTGTTGTTTTTGCCCTTCCGTCTTTTGTGGGAGCGGCGTCAGCCGCCAAGCTTGCAGTTATTGAAACAACCGCCGGCCAGGAATAATATGAATATTTGGCTTCGCGGCTAGCGGCGCCCCCAAATCTTCAGGCATTGCCGGGAAGGCCCCTGCCTAGCATGGATCGGAACTACGCCCCCTCCATTTGGCCGCTGGCCAAGGGGGTGAAGAAGGTCTGCTTGCGCGGCACTGCCGCGCGACCTGATGAACGACCGAAGGCTATGTCTTCGGGCCGGACGGGCTGGGGAGGGGTTGGCTTCACCGCTTCTGACGTGGATGTGGCTTCGCGGCTTACGCCCCCCCACATCGTCAGGCATTGCCGGGAAGGCCTCTGCCGAGCATGGCTCGGCACTACGGACACCTATTCACCCGCCCCGAAGCCCGGCTTTGCTAGAACAGACACCTGACTTCACACGATCCAACCGATGCCTGTAACCCGCCCCACCCTGCATTCGTTCAAATCCCGGCTGGAGCTGCTGCAGCAGAGCCTGCCGGCCGCGCTGGTGCGCCGCTTCGTCGAAACCGACGTGATGACCCAGGCGGCATCGCTGGCCTTCTACACCCTGCTGTCACTGGCGCCGCTGCTGGTCCTGCTGCTGTGGCTGACCGCCTCACTGTACCCGCCAGCGCAGCAGACACTTATCGACCAGATCGGCTCGCTGGCAGGCCCCAGCGTCGCCGAGGTCGCCCGCACGGTGATCACCAACGCCAGTGCCCAGCCCGACCTGGGCTCGTTTGCCGGCATCTGGAGCCTGGTCCTGCTGTTCATCGGCGCCACGGTGGTGTTCGCCCAACTGCAGGCAGCCTTGAACCTGATCTTCCGTACCGACTCCAAGCGCTTCGAAGGCATCCTCGGCTGGCTGAAGAAGCGGGTGTTCTCGGCCGGCGTGGTGCTGGCACTGGGCTTCCTGCTGATCGTGTCGATGGTGGCCACCACCGCCCTGCAGGTGATCTTCTCGCACCTGCCCTCGGCGCTGCCGGCGGTGGGCTATGTGACCACCCTGCTGTTGTACGCACTGGGCTTCGCCTTCCTCTACCACTACCTGCCGGACCGGCCGGTGGACTGGCGCCAGGCCTTCCTCGGCGGCGTCATCACCGCGGTGTTGTTCACCCTCGGCCGCTATGCGATTGGCCTGTATATCGCCAACGCAGCGCCAGGCAGCGCCTATGGCTCGATGGGCACGCTGGTGATCATGCTGGTGTGGATCTACTACGCCAGCGTGGTGTTCTTCGGCGGCGCGCTGATCACTGCGGTGATCGATGAGCGGGCGTATGCGCGGCGCAAGGCGGCGTCTGAGGCCAAGGTGGATGTTGGGGCTTTGGACTGACGGCAAGAGCAGAAGCAAAAAGCCACCCCTCCCCAGCCCTCCCCTTCGCTACGCGAAAGGGAGGGGGCAGAAGCCACTCCCTTCCTTTGCCGCAGGCAAGGGGAGGGCTGGGGAGGGGTAGCTTTGCGCTGTTGACTGAAAACCAACAAGCCCAACCCCCAGCCAGCACCAGCCCAGCCTAGTACACTCCCCTTCCCCCCTTTCATCGCGCCCCGCCAACCGGCGGCGCTGTTCATTTGCCGCATGGCCCGACTTCCCGACGCGTTCATTGACGACCTGCTGGCCCGCACCGACATCGTCGAAGTGGTGGGCTCACGTGTGCCGCTCAAGCGCCAGGGCAAGGAATACGCCTCGCGTTGCCCCTTCCATGACGAGCGCTCGGCCTCGTTCACGGTCTCCCCGACCAAGCAGTTCTATCACTGCTTCGGCTGTGGCGCGCACGGCACCGCGATCAGCTTCCTGATGAATTACGACCGCCTCGAGTTCCTCGACGCGGTGGACGAGCTGGCCAAGCGCGTGGGCATGGAAATCCCGCGCGAAACCAACGCACGCACACCCCTGCAGCAGGACGACAGCCGCGACCAGTACTCGGCGCTGGATGCCGCCACCCGCTTCTTCCAGAAGCAGCTGGAAGGCAACGACAAGGCCCGCGCCTACCTCGATGGCCGTGGCGTCGATGCCGATACCCGCGCGCGGTTCTCCATCGGCTATGCGCCCGATGGCTACAGCGCACTGAAGGACGCGCTGGGCAAGGACGAGCGGCGCATGAAGCTGCTCGAACGCGTCGGCCTGTTCTCCAAGAACGACCGCGGCCACGTCTACGACAAGTTCCGCGACCGGGTGATGTTCCCGATCTTCGATCGCCGTGGCCGTGTCATCGCCTTCGGCGGCCGCGTCATGCAGAAGGACGACGGCCCCAAGTACCTCAACTCGCCGGAAACCGCGCTGTTCCACAAGGGCCGCGAACTGTACGGCCTGTGGCAGGTACGCCAGGCCAACCAGAAGATCGAACGCCTGATCGTGGTTGAAGGCTATATGGACGTGGTCAGCCTGTTCCAGTTCGGCGTCACCCAGGCGGTGGCGACGCTGGGCACGGCGACCACGCCAGACCATGCCGAGCTGCTGTTCCGCAACGCGCCCGATGTGTACTTCTGCTTCGACGGTGATGCCGCCGGTCGCCGTGCCGGCTGGCGCGCACTGGAGTCGGTGCTGCCGCGCATGAAGGATGGCCGCCAAGCCTTCTTCCTGTTCCTGCCCGATGGCGAGGACCCGGACACCATCGTGCGCAAGGAAGGTGCCGATGCTTTCGATGCCCGGCTCAAGCAGGGCACGCCGCTGTCGCAGTTCTTCTTCGACGAGCTGAGCCGCGAGATCAATCTCGGCACGCTGGACGGCAAGGCACGCCTGGCCGAACGTGCGAAGCCGATGCTGGCGCAGATTCCCGATGGCGCTTTCGGCGACCTGATGAAGCAGGAGCTGGCACGCCTGACCGGCATCGGCAGCACGGCAACAGCCGCCGCACCTGCAGCGCGGCCACCGATGCGCAACAACGCGGTGCCTGCGCAGAAGCGCAGCCTGGTGCGCGCAGCCATCGCCATCCTGCTGCAGCAGCCCTCACTGGCGATGAGCCTGGAAGGCCACCACGCCATCGGTGGCCTGCGCCTGCCCGGCATCGAGCTGCTGGTCGAGTTGTTGAACCTGGTGCAGCAGCGCCCCGACATCAGCACTGGCGCCCTGCTCGAACACTTCAACGAGCGCGAAGAACAGGCCGCATTGCACAAGCTGGCCGCGCAGGCATTGCCCGGCGATGAAGCGATGTGGGCACAGGAGCTGCAGGACGCCGTGCTGCAGCTGGAGAAGCAACTGCTGGCCCAGCGTCTGGACGAGTTGCAGGCAAAACAACGCCAGCAAGGCCTGGACGATACCGACAAATACGAACTGCGCGAGCTGCTCAAAGCCCGCGCCACCCTGCGTCTGTGAGAACAACGGAGCATCCGCATGTCCCCCTACCGCCTGCCACTGCTCCTCACTCTGCTGCTCTCCGCCAACGCCTTTGCCGGTGATGCGATGTTTCGGCAGCCACGCCCCAATCTGATCACCGCCGGCCAGCCCAGCGCGCAGCAACTGCGCGACGCTGCCGCCAATGGCGTCACCACCGTCATCGACCTGCGCCGGCCCGATGAAGATCGCGGCTACGACGAAGCAGCCCTGGCCGAACAACTTGGCCTGCGCTATGTGCGCCTGCCAATCGCGGGTGCCAGTGACATCACCGAAGCCAACGCGCGCACGCTGCATCGCCTGCTCAAGCAGGACGACGGCAAGACCCTGCTGCATTGCGCCTCGTCCAATCGCGCCGGCGCACTGCTGTCGGTGATTGACGCCCGCATCAACGGCGCATCGGCGGAGGATGCGCTCACACTGGGCCGCGACGCCGGCATGACCTCGTTGGAACCGGCCGTACGCGCCGCCCTGGAAACTCCCACACCCTGATCAGGAGGCATTGCCGACATGACCCGCTGGTGGTCGCGACTGCGACCGGACAACTTCACCCTCGCCCTGCTCGCCACCGTCGTCCTGGCCAGCGTGCTGCCACTCACCGGCACCGCCGCCAGGGGGTTCGACCACTTCACCGACGTCGCCATTGCCGCGCTGTTCTTCCTGCACGGTGCGCGCCTGCCACGCGAATCCATCGTTGCCGGGCTGCTGCACTGGCGCCTGCATATCACCATCCTGGTCTGTACCTTCGTACTGTTCCCGCTACTGGGGCTGGCAACGAAGCCGTTGGCCGGCTGGGCGCTGACGCCCGAGCTCTACATCGGCGTGCTGTTCCTGTGTGCACTGCCCTCGACCGTGCAATCCTCGATTGCCTTCACTTCCATCGCCGGCGGCAATGTACCGGCAGCAGTGTGCGCGGCCTCGCTGTCGAGCATTCTTGGCGTATTCCTCACCCCACTGTTGATGACCGTGTTGGCTGGCTCGCAAGGCGGCATGGCCAACCCACTGCATGCAGTGGGCGCGATCATGCTGCAGCTGCTGGTGCCGTTCGTACTCGGCCATCTGCTGCGGCCGTGGATAGGTGGCTGGATTGAAAAGCGCCGTGCCCTGCTGCGCTACACCGACCAGGGCACCGTCCTGCTGGTGGTTTACGCCGCCTTTGGCGAATCGGTCAGCGAAGGCCTGTGGAGCAAGACCCCGCCACTGTCCCTGCTCACTGCCGCACTGGTCGCGATCGTATTGCTGGCCATCGCCATGCCGGGCATCAGCTGGCTGGCACGGCGGTTGGGTTTCAACCGCGCCGACCAGATCACCATCATGTTCTGCGGCTCCAAGAAGAGCCTGGCCACCGGCGTGCCGATCGCCAAGGTGTTGTTTGCCGGTGGCAGCCTCGGCGCGATCGTGCTGCCGATCATGATCTACCACCAGATCCAGCTGATCGTCTGCTCGGTGGTGGCGCAGCGGTATGCGAAGCAGAACGCCGGAACAACGCAACAATGATCGACACCCGGTTGGTAGTGGCGGGCCCCCCCTCGCCGGCCCGGGCCAGGGGAAAGCGCCAAAGGCCGAGAGCGGGGCGACCCCCCAAAGAGATTATCATCCTACA
>NZ_JBXFWM010000097.1:0-11553 GCF_056856655.1 Stenotrophomonas sp. STEN033 | reverse complement strand
GAGCCATGCTCGGCAAGGGGCTGTATCGGGAATGCCCCTGCCGAGCATGGCTCGGCACTACCGTTTTGACCTTGCTGGTAGAGCCCTGCCGAGCATGGCACGGCACTACAGGCTCGCGGCTATCAGCTGCCCGACAGCATCCGGCGTATCTTGCGGCCCAGGCGGGTCAGGAACGAATCGCTGTCGTTACCGGCACGCATCGGCTTGGCCTGTACCTGCACCGGGCCGTTGTTGTTGGCTACTGCCGGTGCTGCTGCACCTTCGGCACCCTCAACCGGGCGACCGTGGCGACGGCGGCGACGCTTGCGCGGTGCGCGCTCGCCTTCCACTGCCAGGCTGTTGGCGGCATTCGGTGCACCTTCGGCGGCCGGACGCGGCGGCTTGGGCGTGCCATCGGCCTTGGCCGGGGCGCCTTCGACGCGCGGCTTGCGCGGGCCACGCGGCTTGCCGTCGGCGCTGCGTTCGCCACGGCGTTCACCGGGCTTGCCACCGCTGCGACCACCGCCACGACGGGCTTCATCAGCGGCCTTCTGCTCGCGGGCTTCGCGGAAGATGGCACCCACGCTCTCGCCTTCTTCGCCTTCCGGCAGCGGCGCACGCTCGGGACGCGGCAGCGCGGTCATCAGTTCGGCGGTAACCGACTCGACCGGAATCTTCTGCTCGATGTAGGCCTCGATGTCCGGCAGGCTCATCGCATAGCGTTCGCAGGCGAAGCTGATCGCGTCACCTTCTTCGCCCAGGCGCGCGGTACGGCCGATGCGGTGCACGTAGTCTTCGGCGTCGAACGGCAGGTCGTAGTTGTAGACGTACTTGATGCCGTCGATGTGCAGGCCGCGTGCGGCCACATCGGTGGCCACCAGGATTTCCAGCTGGCCCTTCTGGAAGCGGTTGAGCAGGCTCTCACGCTTCTTCTGCGGCACGTCGCCGGACAGCACGCCAACGCGGTAACCGGCCTTTTCCAGCGCGCGTGCAACGCGCTCGACGAACACCTTGGTGTTGACGAACACCATGGTGCGCGCGCCTTCGCTGCGCGACAGCAGACCGATCAGCAACGGCAGCTTTTCTTCGTCGGCCGGGAAGTAGATGCGCTGGCGGACGCGGTCGGCGGTGATGCTTTCGGTCTCCACCACCAGCTTCTGCGGCTCGTTCATGTGCTCATAGGCCAGCTCCAGCACACGGTGGCTGAGCGTGGCACTGAACAGCAGGGTCTGGCGCGTGGTGCGCTCGGGCATGCGCCGCAGCAGGAAACGGATGTCCTTGATGAAGCCCAGGTCGAACATGCGGTCGGCTTCGTCCAGCACGCAGATTTCGCAGGCATGCAGCGACACCACCTTGTGCTGCTTGACGTAGTCGATCAGGCGGCCGGGGGTGGCGATGATCACGTCCACGCCCTGCTGCAGCAGCTCACGCTGCTTGTCGTAGTCCACGCCGCCATAGACCAGCGCGAAGCGCAGGCCGGTGTCGGCGGCGAACTTCATCGCGTCCTTGTGGATCTGGATGGCCAGCTCGCGGGTCGGCGCCAGGATCAGCGCGCGCGGATCTTCCGGCTTGCGGTCAGCCAGCGCCGGACGGGTCAGCAGGCGGTTGGCGACGGCGACCAGGAAGGCCAGCGTCTTGCCGGTACCGGTCTGGGCCTGGCCGGCGACGTCGCCGCCCGGCAGAGCCACCGGCAGGGTCAGCGCCTGAATGGGGGTGCAGCGGGTGAAACCCGCGCCTTCAAGGCCTGCCAGCAAGGTCGGCTGCAGGTCGAAGGAGGAAAATGTCACGTCGGTTAGCGGTTTGTCGCTCATTGATTTCGTCTTTGTAGTGCCAGCCGGTCAGTGTGGCCGGGCAGCTTGCATCGATTCGGGCACCGTCGCACACTGCGGCCCCTGCGCCGGGTCGCGCGACACCTGGGCCCTGCCCACTGTCCGCGCAATGCCCCAGTTTACCGCAATGCGACCGCCAACCCGGCATGGGCAGTCGCATTGCACCAGGAGACTCCAAGTGAGCGATAAGGTTTTACACGTCGGCGACGCCGACTTCGACAGCGCCGTCCTGCAATCGAGCGAACCGGTCCTGGTGGATTTCTGGGCTGAATGGTGCGGCCCGTGCAAGATGATTTCCCCGGTCCTGGACGAACTGGCTGACGCCTATGACGGCAAGCTGAAGATCGCCAAGGTCAATGTGGACGAGAACCGCGCTACCGCGATCAAGTACCACGTGCGCTCGATCCCGATGCTGCTGCTGTTCAAGGATGGCCAGATCCAGGCCACCCAGATCGGTGCGGTTGGCAAGGGCCAGCTGAGCCAGATGATCGACAAGGCGCTGGTCTGATCCAGCACGGTCCGGCGGCCCCGCGCCGCCGGCCACCGGGCCAGCCTGACCGCGGCCCAACAGGGTTTTGCAGGCGCTTGCACCGCCGCGCTTGGCGGTGTTAGTGTCGCTACATCCGGCAGCATTCGCGTGCCGCACCCTCTGGACGGGTTCTCGTCCGGACCATCCCAACCAGTTCGCAGCCCCGCAGGGCGCTCGCACATCCAAGCGAGAGGAATCAAGCACTTGTCCGAGAACACTCCTTCCGAAACCGGGAGCACCGACGCTCCTGTCGAGAAGCGCGTGCGCAAGCCGCGTGTTGCCAAAGCCGTTGAAAGCGCCGACAGCGGTGCTTCCGCCCCCGCCCAGCCGGCTCTTCCGTTGCCTGCCGCTCCGGCCGCTCCGGCACCGGTAGCCGCCGCCCCGGCGCCCGCCCCCGTTGCTCCGCCGCCCGCGCCCGCCGCGGCAGCGTCCAGCAATGAAGGCCAGGCCCCGGCAGCCAGCGCCGGCGACAACAACACCTCGCAGGGTGGCCAGGACAACGGCGAAGGCAACAACAACCAGCAGCGCTATGGCCAGCAGAATCAGCAGGGCCAGGGCCAGGGTCAGGGCAACCGCCGCGACCGTTTCCGCAACCGTCGCGACCGTGACCGCAACCGTCAGCGTGACGACAACGGCATGGGCAACGAAGGCGGCAACGACAATTTCGTCCCACGCCAGATGCCGAGCGTGCCGGAAGGTTTCCCGGTCTATTCGCTCAGCGACCTGAAGAAGATGCCGGCGCAGAAGCTGCTGGAGATCGCCGAGCAACTGCAGATCTCCGAAGGCGTCGCCCGTGCCCGCAAGCAGGACGTGATCTTCGCCCTGCTCAAGGTGCTGACCCGCCACGGCGACGGCGTTGCCGCCGACGGTGTGCTGGAAATCCTGCCGGACGGCTTCGGCTTCCTGCGCGCTGCCGAAGCCAGCTACCTGGCCGGTCCGGACGATACCTATATCTCGCCCAGCCAGATCCGTCGCTTCAACCTGCGTACCGGCGACCATCTGTCGGGCCGCATCCGCTTCCCGAAGGACGGCGAGCGCTACTTCGCGCTGTCGATCGTGGACACCATCAACGGTGAGCCGATCGAAGCCTCGAAGAACAAGGTCCTGTTCGAAAACCTGACCCCGCTGTTCCCGCGCAAGCGCTTCACGCTTGAGCGCGGCAACGGCTCCTCGGAAGACATCACCGGTCGCATCCTCGACCTGATGGCACCGCAGGGCAAGGGCCAGCGCGCCCTGATCGTCTCGCCGCCGAAGGCCGGCAAGACGATGATGATGCAGCAGATCGCCACGGCCATCACCACCAACCACCCGGAAGTGCACATGATCGTGCTGCTGGTGGATGAGCGCCCGGAAGAAGTGACCGAAATGCAGCGCACCGTGCGCGGCGAAGTGGTCTCCTCGACCTTCGACGAGCCGGCCGCGCGCCACGTGCAGGTTGCCGAAATGGTGATCGAGCGCGCCAAGCGCCTGGTCGAGCACAAGAAGGACGTGGTGATCCTGCTCGACTCGATCACCCGCCTGGCCCGCGCCTACAACAACGTCGTGCCCAGCTCCGGCAAGGTGCTGACCGGCGGTGTGGACGCCAACGCCCTGCACCGCCCGAAGCGTTTCTTCGGTGCGGCACGCAACGTCGAGGAAGGCGGCTCGCTGACCATCATCGCCACCGCGCTGGTTGAAACCGGCTCGAAGATGGACGAAGTGATCTACGAAGAATTCAAGGGCACCGGCAACAGCGAAGTGCACTTGAACCGTCGCATCACCGAGAAGCGCGTGTACCCGGCCATCGACATCAACCGCTCCGGCACCCGCCGCGAAGACCTGTTGATCGAACCGGAGCTGCTGCAGAAGATCTGGATCCTGCGCAAGCTGCTGCACCCGATGGACGAAATCGCGGCGATGGAGTTCCTGTTGGACAAGATGAAGAACACCAAGTCCAACGACGAGTTCTTCGGTTCGATGAAGCGCTGATTCCGGTTGGAATTGGCTGCAGGCAAAAACCCCGCGCAAGCGGGGTTTTTGTTGGGTGGCGATTGAGCCGACAATGTCGGCTTCGAGGCTTATGCACCACCTGTAGTGCCGAGCCATGCTCGGCAGGAGCATTACCGGTAAAGCCCCTGCCGAGCATGGCTCGGCACTACGATTGCGCTTGACCGCTATCACGCCAGCCGCAGCGCACGCGGGTACGGCGGTGTATCCGGGTACAGTCCTTGCCGGAATCCAGCCTGTAAAGCCTGCCACCAGCCCGGATCGAACAGCTCACCAAATTTCTCCTGCACCACATCCAGCGACGCCCGCGGCAAGCCCATGAACAGCCCGAAGCGCTCAGGGAACACGTCATTGGGCGCAACGTGGAACCAGGGCTCGGCCGCCATAGCCTCTTCCTCGCTGCGCGGCTGTGGCCACTGGCGGAAGTTGCATTCGGTCACCAGGCACAGTTCGTCATAGTCGTAGAACACCGCGCGACCGTGCCGCGACACTCCGAAGTTCTTCAGCAACATGTCGCCGGGGAAGATGTTGTTGCACGCCATGTCACGGATGGCCTGTGCGTAATCCAATGCAGCCGCGCGCGCCGCATCGGCGCCCTGCTCACGCAGGTAGAGATTCAGCGGCCGGAAGCGACGCTGCACGTAGCACAGCGCGATTTCCACTTCGTCACCATCGATGCGCACGCTCTGGCTGCACCCTTCCACCAGCTCCTGCAGCAAGGCCGGTGCGAAGCGCTGCCGCGGGAAGCGCAGATAGCGATACGGCTGCGCGTCCAGCAAGCGTCCAATACGATCAAGATTGAACACCAGCGCGTACTTGTCTTCCACATCTTGCCGGCTCATGGCTTTCGGCCAGGCGAAGCGATCGCGGATCAACTTGAACACCAGCGGGTAGCTGGGCAAGGTGAATACCGTCATCACCATGCCCGGTGTGCCATCAGCGTGCACCAACTGCTCATTATCGTGCTGCTGGAAGTGGCTGAAGAAGGTGCGATAGCGCTCGGTCTTGCCCTGTTTGGCCCGGCCCAGCACGGTGTAGATCTCATCCACCGGCTTGCCCGGCAGGATGCTGCGCAGGAACACCACCGCATCGGCCACGGTGGGCAGATCGACCTGGAAGTAGCTGCGTGAGACGCCGAACAGATGCGCCACATCGCGGCGGCGGCTCAGCACCGCCTCCGCGCGGATGCCGCTGCCATCGTTGACCAGCGCGATCACGCATGGCGAGAAGCGGTGCTCGCCAAACACGCGCCCTACGAGATAGGCGCGGCGCTCGCGATAGAACACGGTCTGCAACAACTCGATAGCACGCACCGGATACGGCCCCCAATGCGAGAGATCATCCTGCAGCCGCACCGCGATGGCCGCCGCACAACGCAGCTGGTGCGTGTACGGCAGGTCGAACGCATAGTCCGCCAACAAGCGTGAGAACGCTTCGGCCGGGCGCGCCTCGGACACTGCATAGACATGCCGCGCGACCGGATGGGTGATGGCATCGGAGGGCTCGATGTCCAGCGCCATGAATTCGATGCTGTCATCCACGCCATGGGTGGCGAACAGGCGCCGGGTGAGCGTGTTGTAAAAGGTTTTGTAGAGCTCGCCGTCGATGCGGCCTTCGATCAACCTGGCAAATTCCTGCTTGACCTGCCGCCACAGCAGCCGCGCCTCGCCACTGCCTTCCAGCAGCTGATCCAACTGGGTACGGCATTGGGCGACGCTGAGGTCGTACAGCTCGATGCGCTCTATTGCATCGGCTTTGGCGGCTGCCCAATCACGACGCTGGAAGCGCTCGCGGGCGCGTCTGCTGACCTGGGCGAAGCCATGGTGGTAATCCTCGAAGCCCTGCGCGATGCAGCGGGCGATGCTGTCGGCCAACGCGCTGTCTGTAGCCGACTCGGTCATGACGGCATGACCTGAGCTTGCTGAGGTGCTGGGTCAATGCAGGTACGAGGCAATCGCATGCGGGAGAACACCGGGGAGTTGCACTGACCATACGCCACTGGCCGCTGTTCGGGACAGGATTGGGGGCGGAGCTGTTCGTGGGTTGCGGGTTTCGCACCAGAAGCACCCCTCCCCAACCCTCCCCTGCGCTATGCGCAATGGAGGGGGTGGATCACTGCCATTTGCACGTTGCTCGCGAGCGCAAGCTCTGCCCCCTCCCTTGCGCATAGCGCAGGGGAGGGTTGGGGAGGGGTGCTTTGGCTTTGGCTTTGGCTTTGGCTTTGGCTTTTGCTTTGGCTTTTGCTTTGGCTTTGGACTTAGATTTAGATTTAGATTTAGCCCTTCTCCCGCCGGCGGGAGAAGGGTTGGGATGAGGGGAGCTTTGGCTTTGGTTCCAATGCAGCCACAGCTACCGCCCCCTTACTCCCCGGACAACTCCGCCTGGATCTTGCGCCCACACTCGCGTGCGCTCCACAGCACGTGGCCGATCACGCTGCGCTGGCCGCAGGCAGCCATCAGCAGCAAGGAGCCGCGAGGCAGTGGGATGGACTGCATCAACACCTTGCCTTCGCTGGCCTCCAGCAGCAGTACGTCCATTGTCCCCAGTGCGAGCTCCCGCCCCACCGCCGATGCCAGCGCCAGCATCGCACTTGTCATGGCGGCCAGGCGCTCGCCACTGGAAGTCTCCGTAGCCGCCTGTGCCAGGACAAAGCCATCGACACTGGCGACCACCGCGGCACGCACGCCATCCACCGAACCGGTGAACTCCTGCAACCGTTGGTCTATCGCGGCAACTTCCCAGTCCTCCAGCAGTGCTATCGCCTTTGCCTCAGCCATGAGCATCCACCAACGCAGCAGCCTCGACTTCGCCCATCAGCACATCCATCAGCAGCATCACCGCATCCTCCGAACGCGCATCGAATGGCACCAGTGGCAGCGGCCGGCCGGCGGTCTTCTGTGCCTGCAGCAGGCAGGCGTCAAGATCCACGTCCGGCATCAGGTCAAACTTGGAAACCCCAATCACCGCCGGAACCGTCGCGGCGTGCTCACGCAAGGCCAGCAGGTAGCGCTCCATCTCCTGCGCCACGTCGGGGCTGGAGGCGTCTGCAAGTATCACCACGCCACGGGCGCCCTGCAGCAGGACCGGCCAGATGAAGGAAAAGCGCTCCTGCCCCGGGGTGCCGTACAGGCGCAGGCGGTCCCCATTGGGAAGATTCACATCGGCATAGTCCATCGCCACCGTCGTTGCCAGCTTGGAAGAGCTGGCATCGGTGTTGAGTACATCGGTATCAATGACCGTGCCGCCGGCTACAGCGCGCACCAAGGTCGACTTGCCCGCCCCCATGGCGCCCAGAATCACTACCTTGTGTTCGATCATGCATGGGTCCCTGTGCGTTGACGAACGCTGCGCCACATCCGCGCCAGCAAGGCGCTGGCCCCGACCTTGACCGGCACCGGCGGCGGCGCAGCGGCCGGCTCCGGTACCTGCACGGTGGCATAGCCGCACAGGTAGGCCGAGCGCATGAAGGCGCGGGCCGCGTCGCTGTCCAACTCCAGCAACTCGGTGCATTCGGCCAGGGTGCAGGGCTTTTTAAGCAGCAGCGAGCATAGCCGGAAGCCATCGTGCTGATGCGCAAGCACGCGGAAGTCCGGCCAGCGCAGCAGGCTTACCCGCGCGTGCTGCTGCAGTCGTCGATCGAAATCTGTCCAATTGTCACCATGCTGTGCCATCTGCCAGAGCAGCGGCCGCAGCGGTTGCCGCGACAGGTTCTCCGCCAACGCCTGGAAACGCGCCAGCGACAGCTCCTGCAAGGCCAGCAACTCGAATACATCACCCAGTTGCTGGGCCAGGCTCGGCCCCTGTGCGGGATGCACGTAAAGCGGCACCATCTGGTCGTGTTCGAAATCAATCAGCAGCTGTGGTTGGCCCTGCAATGACAGCACCGCACGGCCCTGCTTTTCCTGCAACCGCCGCCGTAGCAGGCGAGTCACCTGCTTGGCACCGCTGGCCAGGTACAAACCATCGGTGGTGGTTGCTGCAGGTGGTGGTGCCAGCGCCCGTTGGATCTGCGCCTGGTCCAGATGCAGTGCCGTGTTGCTGCGGCCGTCGTGGACCGCACCCTCGTCATCGTGCAGCCACAGCCGCATCGCCGGCCGCTTGCTGGCCATGTGCTGGGCAGCACTGCGCAATGCCGGGGTATCGCGCACCAGCAGCAGGTCGCACTGGTCCAGGTCCACACAACGTTGCAGGCCCTCTGGCGGCAAACCCGCAATCTCCCTCAATCGCCCGAGAAGCGTCTGCTCCTCACGGGTGTCCGAGCCCACTACCAGCACCCTGGTCATGCCCTCTTCCCCTTTCGACGCGCCCGCGTCATGCGATTCCCTGCGTGTCGAATCAGGCTATTCCAGAAGCTGCATGTGAAAGGGTGATTGGACCCACACTTCGATTTTTCAGTGCAGCTTCCACTACTCGACCTTGGTCGTATCTACACGCCGTCATCACACCGAAAACAAGAAAGCCTGCATCCGCGCGGGATGCAGGCTTTCGATGTGTAACAGCAGCTACAACATGCTGCCGTCACTCTTACGTGGATCAGGCCTTGAGGCTGGCAATGGCCGCATTGAGGGTGGCGCTCGGGCGCATCGCCGGGCCGGCCTTGGCCAGGTCCGGGCGGTAATAGCCACCGATGTCCACGGCCTTGCCCTGCACCGCCGCCAGCTCGTCGACGATCTTCTGCTCGTTGCTGGTCAGGGTCTCGGCCAGCGGCGCGAACTTGGCCTTCAGCGCGGCATCGTCGTTCTGCTCGGCCAGCGCCTGTGCCCAGTACATGGCCAGGTAGAAGTGGCTGCCACGGTTGTCGATGCCACCGAGCTTGCGCGACGGCGACTTGTCGTTGTCCAGGAACTTGCCGTTGGCCGCGTCCAGGGCATTGGCCAGCACGCTGGCGCCCTTGTTGTCGTAACGCTGGCCCAGGTGCTCCAGCGAGGCGGCCAGGGCCAGGAACTCGCCCAGCGAATCCCAGCGCAGGTAATCCTCTTCGACGAACTGCTGCACATGCTTCGGCGCCGAGCCGCCGGCACCGGTCTCGAACAGGCCGCCACCGGCCATCAGCGGCACGATCGACAGCATCTTGGCGCTGGTGCCCAGCTCCAGGATCGGGAACAGGTCGGTGAGGTAGTCACGCAGCACGTTGCCGGTCACCGAGATGGTGTCCTGGCCCTTGCGGATGCGCTCCAGCGACACTGCGGTGGCTTCTTCCGGCGACAGGATGCGGATGTCCAGGCCGTTGGTGTCGTGGTCCTTGAGGTACTTCTCGACCTTGGCGATCACCTGCGCGTCGTGGGCGCGCTTGCTGTCCAGCCAGAACAGCGCCGGGGTATTGCTCAGGCGCGCACGGCTGACGGCCAGCTTCACCCAGTCCTGGATCGGCGCGTCCTTGGTCTGGCACATGCGCCAGATGTCACCGGCTTCGACAGCGTGTTCGAACACGACATTGCCGGCCTCGTCGGTGACCTTGACCACGCCATCGGCGGCGATCTGGAAAGTCTTGTCGTGCGAGCCGTATTCTTCGGCCTTCTGCGCCATCAGGCCGACGTTCGGCACCGAACCCATGGTGGCCGGGTTGAACGCGCCGTGCGCCTTGCAGTCGTCGATGACGGCCTGGTACACACCGGCGTAGCAGCGGTCGGGAATGATCGCCTTGGTGTCCTGCAGCTTGCCTTCGGCGTTCCACATCTTGCCGGAGTCACGGATCATCGCCGGCATCGAGGCGTCGACGATCACGTCCGACGGCACGTGCAGGTTGGTGATGCCCTTGTCCGAGTTGACCATGGCCACGGCCGGGCGCTTGGCGTACTCGGCGGCGATGTCGGCCTTGATCGCTTCCTGCTCGGCTTCCGGCAGCTGCGGCAGACGCGCGTACAGGTCGCCGATGCCGTTGTTGGCATCAAAGCCCACCTGCTTGAGCGTGTCAGCGTGCTTGGCCAGCACGTCCTTGTAGAACTCCTCGACCACGACGCCGAACATGATCGGGTCGGAGACCTTCATCATGGTCGCCTTCAGGTGCAGCGAGAACAGCACGCCCTGCGCCTTGGCATCGGCAATCTGTGCATCGACGAAGGCGGCCAGCGCCTTGCGGTTCATCACCGCGGCATCGACGATCTCGCCGGCCTTGACCGCGGTCTTCTCCTTCAGCACGACGGTGTTGCCGTCGTTCTGTACCAGCGCGATCTTCAGGCTGCCGGCGTTGTCGATGGTGGCCGACTTTTCGCTGCCGTAGAAGTCACCGCCGTCCATGTGCGCGACATGCGACTTGGAGTCGGCGGTCCAGGCGCCCATGCGGTGCGGATGCTTGCGCGCGTAGTTCTTCACCGACAGCGGTGCGCGGCGGTCGGAATTGCCTTCGCGCAGCACCGGGTTCACCGCGCTGCCCTTGATCTTGTCGTAGCGCGCCTTGATGTCGCGCGAGACGTCGTCGGTGGGCGCGTCCGGGTAGTTCGGCAGGATGAAGCCCTGGTCCTGCAGTTCCTTGATCGCGGCCTTGAGCTGCGGCACCGAGGCCGACACGTTCGGCAGCTTGATGATGTTGGCTTCCGGCTTGGTCGCCAGTTCGCCCAGTTCGGCCAGGTCATCGCTGATCTTCTGGTCGTCCTTCAGGAAATCCGGGAACTGCGACAGGATGCGGCCGGACAGCGAGATGTCGCGGGTTTCGACGGCAATGCCGGCGGTCGCGGTAAAGGCATCGACGATCGGCAGCAGCGACTGCGTGGCCAGGAACGGAGCTTCGTCGGTGAGCGTGTAGATGATCTTCGGCGTATTCGACATGGGGGCAAAAACTCTCTTGCTGACGGATGCGGTGCGTGGAATGGCAGCGGCGATGGGGCGGGCGCATGGCCATCCAGTGGGCCGGCGCGCAGTCCCTGCCCGGCTGCCGGGTGAGGAAACCCTCGCATTGTCGCGTTTTCGACCGGAGCGGGCAAAGCAAATCCATACGCCAAGGTAGGGAGCAGCTCGCCATCTGCCATGCGAGCTTGCGCAGGCCTTGTGCCGTCTTGGCTCGCGCTGTTTGCCGCAATGGTGGTCTCAGCTGCAACCACCCGCGCTGTACATGGACAGGGGTAGACAGTGCGCAAATAAAGGGGCGCGCACACTGCTGTTCACTGGAGCGAGGCAGGGTATGTTGCGTGTAGGAGCGGGGGGCGCCCCGACCCCGGGGGGTGGGCGACCCCCCTGACCGACAGTAGTACCCGGAGGGCCGCGGCGCGCAGGCCCACAAAAAAAAAACACAAG
>NZ_JBXFWM010000096.1:0-12272 GCF_056856655.1 Stenotrophomonas sp. STEN033 | reverse complement strand
TGCCGCGGGAGCTTCCTCCGGCCGACAGGCCATTGGTAGCGTGCTGTGGGTGCCTCCGGGGGCATTTGGGGCATCGCGGCGGACGCCGCTCCCACAAACATCACCGGTCTTGGCTGTTGGCTGGCCACTGCGGCGATTCCCACCGAACGATGGCTTCCAGGCCACCTTCGGGGTGATTGCGCAGGGTCAGGCGGGCACCGTCTTTTTCAGCCAACGCACGGGCGATGGTCAAGCCCAGGCCGGCGCCGCCGGTCTCGCGCGAGCGCGAGGTCTCCAGGCGCAGAAATGGGGTGAACACAGCCTCCAATTCGTCCGTAGCCAATCCTGGCCCGCTGTCACGCACCCGCACCTCGACCGCATCGCCATCGCGGCGCGCGTTTACATGCGCACTGCGGCCATACTTCACCGCGTTGTCAACCAGATTGGAGAACAAACGCCGCATCGCCAACGGCCGCAGCATCATCACCGCACCGCTCCCCTGCTCCAGCACCGCGTCATGACCGGACTCGGCGGCGTCCTCGACCACGCTTTCCAGCAGTGAGTCCAGGTCCAGCGCCGCGCGTTGCTCGGCGCTCTCGGCGCTGCGGGCGAGCTCCAGTCCTTCACGGATCAAGGCCTGCATCGCGGCAAGATCGCCGATCAGGCGCTCGCGCAATGGCTCGTCCTGAACGTTTTCCAGGCGCAGTCGCAGCCGCGTCAGCGGCGTCTGCAGATCATGAGTGATCGCCGCCAGCATCTGCGTGCGTTCGCCCAGGTGCCGCTGCAGGCGCTTCTGCATGGCATTGAAAGCTTCGGCGGCGCGCTGCACTTCCAATGGCCCGCTCACCGGCAGGGGTTCGCGCTGCAGGTCATGCCCAAGCTCGGTGGCGTGATTGGCCAGCCGCTGCAAGGGTGAACTGGCGATGCGGGCAACCACATAAGCGAGCAGGCCAATCGCCAATACCAGCAGCGACAGGAACCAGGGGTCGAATGCCGAAGCGGTGCGTCGTGCCACCGCCGGGTATTCCAGCGCCAAGCGCAGCGGTGTGCCATCGGTGAGCGTCAATTCCACCAAGCGGCAGCGCGGCGGGGTGAACGCAGGGTCGCGATCACGTGAATGCTGTGGCCGCGGCCCGCGCCCGGGCGGCGGCAGGAATTCCGGCAACGGCGGCATGCAAGCGCGGAAGCTGCTGGCACGCACGTGCGCGCTGGCAACTGCGCCACCGCGTGCGCTCAGCACCGCCATCAGTGCCTGATCCACATCACCGGTGCGGAACTCGCCTTTCACCTCACGCACGCTGGGTCCGCCCACCGCCAACAGGCGGCTGCGCAGCTCCGGGTTGCCATCCAGCAGATTGACGAAGCCCTGCAGGCGGTCGGCGATACGGGCGAGGTTCTGCCGCTCGAATTCCTGCTGGCGGCGGCTCTCGGCCAGCAGCGTGGCACCTATGGCGGCCACCATCATGCCGACGAGCAGGATGACGAACAGCCGCCCCGCCATCGACGACAGGAACAGACGCAGCCGCTTCATTCCAGCGTCACCGCACTGGCGAACACGTAGCCCTCGTTGCGTACCGTCTTGATCAGGCCATCGGCCCCGGCGTCTCCCAGCTTCTGCCGCAGGCGGCTGATCTGCAGGTCGATGGCGCGGTCCTGGGATTCATAGCTGCGGCCGCTGCTCAGCGACACCAGCTGCTCGCGCGACAACACCTTGTTGGCATGCCCCACCAGCACCCGCAACAAGCGGAACTCGGCGCCGGACAGCATCACCACGCGCTTGGCCGGGTCGATCAGATGGCGATGTTCGAGGTCGAACACCCAGCCGGAGAACACCGCCCGACGCATCGCCAGTGGCTCAAGGTTGGCCGGTAGCGCCTCGGTGCGACGCAGCACATTGCGGATACGCGCCAGCAGCTCGCGCGGCTCGAAGGGTTTGGCCAGGTAATCGTCCGCGCCCATCTCCAGGCCCAGAACGCGGTCAATCGGCTCGCTGCGCGCGGTCAGCATGATCACCGGTGTGGTCGAGCGCACGCGTAGTTCGCGGCACAAGGCCAGGCCATCTTCGCGCGGCAGGTTGAGGTCCAGCACGATCAGGTCAATGTGCTCGCGCGCCAGCACCTGGCGCATCTGGTTGCCATCGGCCGCCGTGCTCACCGCGTAGCCTGCCCGGCCCAGCTGTTCGGCCAGCAGGTTGCGGATGTCACTGTCGTCGTCTACCACCAACAAGCGGTGCAAGGTCTGTTTTTCCGTCATGGCTCAATGATCCATGCTAGCGGATCGTCGTGCGCGCCCGTGCATGTATCCACGAGTATCAACACCCACGCTTGATACACAGCGACACATGGCTGGCTGAACCTGATACACGCCGACACATACTGTGCCTTGAGGCTGAACAGGGCGCTGACCACACTGGCATCAACGCCGCACGCTGCGGCCCAGCCTGAGTGCCTGATCACCGTGAAGCTGCTGCCCTCCTCCCGCCGCAACCGCCTCCTGCTTGCCGCTGCCATCGTCGCCCTGATCGCCGGCGGCGTGTTCTGGGCCACGCGCAAGCCCGCTACCCCTTCAATGGCCACCTCGCCGGTCAGCCGCGGCGACCTGGAACAGACCGTCGATGCCACCGGCGTGATCGATGCCTACAAGCTGGTCAGCGTTGGTGCGCAGGCTTCGGGCCAGATCAAGGTGCTGAAGGTGCAGTTGGGTGATGTGGTCAAGCAGGGCGACCTGATCGCCGAAATCGATTCGGTCACCCAGGAAAACAGCCTGAAGAACGCCGAAGCCGCGTTGGAAAACATCCGCGCCCAGCGTGCGGTGCAGACCGCCTCGCTGAAGGAATCGGAGCTGGCCTTCGCCCGCCAGAAGGAGATGCTGGCCGCCGAAGCCACCTCGCGCGCCGACTATGAGTCGGCCGAAGCCAACCTGGCCAGCACCCGCGCGCAGATCCGCGCGCTCGATGCGCAGATTCGCCAGCGCGAAACCGAGCTGGGCACCGCCCAGGCCAATCTCGGCTATACCCGCATCACCGCGCCCATCGATGGCACCGTGGTGGCGGTGGTGGCCGAAGAAGGCCGCACGGTGAACGCCAACCAGTCAGCGCCAACCATCGTCAAGCTGGCGCGGCTGGACCTGGTCACGGTCAACGCAGAAATCTCCGAAGCCGACGTGGTCAAGATCAAGCCCGGCATGCCGGTCTATTTCACCATCCTTGGCAACCCCGATCACAAGTACCAGGCCACGCTGCGCACGGTGAACCCGGCGCCGGCCTCGATCAGCACCGACAGCACCAGCTCCAGCAGCTCATCCTCATCCAGCTCCAGCACCGCCGTGTACTACAACGCACTGTTCGACGTCGAGAACCCGGACGGCACGCTGCGCATCGACATGACCGCGCAGGTATCGGTGATGCTGGCCCAGGCCAAGGACGCGCTGCTGATCCCCACCGTCGCGCTCGGCCCCAAGGTGCCGGAAGGCGGCCGTGGCCCCGGCGCGAATACCGCCAATGGCGAGCAGCGCGCTGCCCGCAGCAAGCAGGAAGGCCAGCGCCAGCAGCGCCGCCAGCCGGATGCCGCCACACTGGCCAAGAGCAACAGCTACGTGGTCCGCGTGGTCAACAAGGAGGGCCAGCCGGAGCCGCGCACGATCAAGGTCGGCCTCAACAACGGCTCCAATGTCGAAGTGCTGGAAGGCCTGAAGGAAGGCGAGCTGGTCGTGGTCGGCGAAGTCACCGCCGGCGAGAAATCCAGCAGCAACCAGCGCGGCCCGATGGGCCCGATGATGGGTGGTCCGCGCCGATGAGCCAGCCGCTGCTGCAACTGCGCGACCTGCGTCGCGAGTTCCCGGCCGGCGAGGAAACCATCGCCGTGCTGAAGGACGTCAACCTCGACATCCACGCCGGCGAGATGGTCGCCATCGTTGGCCAGTCCGGCTCGGGCAAGTCGACGCTGATGAACATCCTCGGTTGCCTGGACCGCCCCACCGTCGGCTCCTACAAGGTGGCCGGCCGCGAGACCGGGCGCATGCAGCCGGACGAGCTGGCCGAGCTGCGCCGCGAGCATTTCGGTTTCATCTTCCAGCGTTATCACCTGTTGGGAGATCTGGATGCGCGCGGCAACGTGGAAGTGCCGGCCATCTATGCCGGCACCCCGGCCGAGGCCCGCCGCAGCCGCGCCGAGGCGCTGCTTGCGCGGCTGGGCCTGAGTGACCGCATGGGCCACAAGCCGGGCCAGTTGTCCGGCGGCCAGCAGCAACGCGTGTCGATCGCGCGTGCGCTGATGAACGGCGGCGAGGTGATCCTGGCCGACGAGCCCACCGGTGCGCTGGACAGCGCCTCCGGCGAGGAAGTGATGGCCATCCTCGGCGAGCTGCATGCCGAGGGCCAGACCATCATCATCGTCACCCACGACATGCATGTGGCCGAGCACGCCCAGCGCATCATCGAGATCCGCGACGGCGAGATCATCGCCGACCGCCGCAACGACAAGGTGCCTGCGCTGCAGAAGCAGCAACGCCCTACCCCACAGCCCAGCACCGGCAATGCCTTCCAGGCCGCACGTGATCGCTTCGTCGAAGCTTTCCGCATGGCCTTGTTGGCAATGAACGCACACCGCCTGCGTACCTTCCTGACCATGCTCGGTATCATCATCGGCATCGCCTCGGTGGTGTCGGTGGTGGCGATGGGCAATGGCTCGCAGCAGCAGATCCTGCAGAACATTTCCTCGCTGGGCACCAATACCATCGACGTCTACCCGGGACGTGGCTTTGGCGACATGCGTTCGGGTCGCGTGCAGACGCTGAAGAGCAGCGATGCCGAGGCCTTGGCCACGCAGAGCTACATCGACAGCGTCACCCCCAGCGTGTCCAGCTCGGTGACCGCACGGGTCGGCAACAAGGCTGCCTCGGCGCAGGTTGCCGGCATTGGCGACCAGTACTTCCGGGTCAAGGGCATGACCCTGGTCAGCGGGCGCTACTTCGACGAAAGCGAAGTAAAGAGTCTGGCCCAGGTGGTGGTGATCGACGAGAACACCCGCAGCCAGCTGTTCGGCAGTGACGACCCGCTGGGCCAGGTGGTCTTGCTGGGCAATGTGCCGGCCCGCGTGATCGGCGTGGCCAAGCGCCAGTCGATGGGCTTTGGCGGCAGCACCAACCTCAGCGTGTGGGTGCCCTACACCACGGTGATGGCACGCATGCTCGGCCAGACCTACCTGAGCAGCATCACCCTGCGGGTCAAGGACGACACGCCGATGGATGCCGCGCAGTCGGCCATCACCAAACTGCTGACCCTGCGCCACGGCACCGAGGATTTCTTCCTCAGCAACACCGCCGAGATCCGCGAGACCATCGAATCCACCACCAAGACCATGACCCTGCTGATCGGCGCCATCGCCGCGATCGCGCTGGTGGTCGGTGGCATCGGCGTGATGAACATCATGCTGGTGTCGGTGACCGAGCGTACCCGCGAGATCGGCGTACGCATGGCCGTGGGTGCGCGCCAGAGTGATATCCGCCAGCAGTTCCTGATCGAGGCGGTGCTGGTCTGCCTGCTCGGCGGCGTGCTCGGCATCGCGCTGGCGCTGTCCATCGGCTGGGCGTTCCAGACCTTTGGTGCCAGCTTCACCCTGATGTTCTCCACCGGCTCGATCATTGCCGCCTTTGCCTGCTCGACCCTGATCGGCGTGGCGTTCGGCTTCCTGCCTGCCCGCAATGCCGCCCAACTCGACCCGGTCGAGGCCCTGGCCCGCGAATGAAGATGACCATGAACCTACTGCGTCCCCTGCTGCTCTCCACCGCACTGACCGCCGCCCTGGCCGGCTGCGCCACCACCCCCAGCGCCGACCCGGCCGCCGAGCTGCGCGTGCCCGCCGTCTATGGCCGCGGCGATGCCGCCGCCAATACGCCGGTGCAGGTGGTTGCGCACGAAGTCACCGCGCCGGTCGCCGACGTGCACGCCGATGCCTGGTGGCAGGGCTTTGCCGACCCCCGTCTGGACCGCCTGATCGAAGCCGTGCTGGCCCGCAATACCGACATGGCCTCGGCCGGGCTCAAACTCGAACGCGCCCGCGCCCAGGCCGGCCTGGCCACGGCCGATCTGTGGCCGCAGGCCAATGGCTCGGTGAGTGCCAGCGGCAGCCGCAGCATCGACAGTGGCGACGACTGGTCGCGCAACCACAGCGCCAGCGTCTCGCTGGGTTGGGAACTGGACCTGTGGGGCAAGCTGCGCGGCCAGCGCGACATCGCCCAATGGGAGGCGCAGGCCACCGCGCAGGACCTGCAGAACACGGTACTGAGCCTGGTCGGCCAGAGCACCGATCTGTACTGGCAGCTGGGCTATCTCAACCAGGCAATTGCAACGGGCCAGGCCAATCTCGAACGCCTGCAGCGCACCGCTGCCCTGGTGCAGACCCAGTTCGATGCGGGCGGTGTATCGCGGCTGGAAGTGCGCCAGGCGCAGCAGAACATCGAGAGCCAGAAGGCCGCGCAATCGCAGCTGGAACAGCAGCGGGTGGAAACCCGCAACGCGCTGACCGTCTTGCTGGATGGCCAGCCGTGGCCGCTGGCCGATGAGCCGCAGAACCTGGATATCGCGCAGAGTCCGACCCTGGCCGAAGGCCTGCCGGCCGAGCTGCTGGCACGCCGCCCCGACCTGCGCGCGGCCGAACTGCGCCTGCGGCAATCGCTGAAGAACATCAAGGTCACCGCCACCAGCTATTACCCCAGCCTGAGTCTGAGCGGCGCGGTAGGCAGTTCCAGCGCCTCGCTAGGCGATGTGCTGACCAATCCGGTGGCAACCCTGGGGGCGGGGCTGAGCCTGCCGTTCCTGAAATTCCGGCAGATGCAGCTGGATATCAAGTCGGCGGACCTTTCCTACCAGATCGCCGCCAATGATTTCCGTCGCACGCTGTATACCGCGCTGTCGGAAGTGGACAACGCCTTGTCGGCACGCACCCGGCTGGCCGAGCAGGTAGCTGCCGCGCAGGCGTCGTATGACGAGGCGGTGGAAATCGCGCGCCTGTACGAAGTGCGTTACCGCGCCGGCGCCACCGACCTGCGCACCTGGCTGGAAGCCGAGCAGACCCGCCGCAACGCCGAGCTGTCATTGGCGCAGACCAAGCGCAGCCAGCTGGTCAACGATGTGACGCTGTACAAGGCGCTGGGTGGTGGGGCCCAACAGCTGCAATGAAGCCCGCTTAAGCCCCTCTCCCGTTCACGGGAGAGGGGTTGGGGTGAGGGGAAGCTTCTAGCAAGGAAAAGTCAAAAACTCCCCTCATCCGCCCTTCGGCCACCTTCTCCCGCAGGCGGGAGAAGGGACTTCGCTTGGCATCGCTTGAATCTGCAGTACTCCGAGCCCCCTACTGCCCCGGCGCGTGCACCCCATGCCGCTGCAGAACTTCCCGCACCTTATCCAGCGGGATCGCCTCCACCGTCTGCCCATTGCCACTCACCGTGGTCGCCATGAACAAGGCGTTGTAGACCGATTCTTCCACCGCATCCACGCTGGCCTGGAACACCGCACTCATCTGCTCGTTGGCCAACTCGGTGGTCTGCAACTGCGCGGCATCAAACCCGCGCCGCACCGATGCTGCGGTTGAAAATGCCAGCACATAGTCGCCACTGCCGTTGGAGGCAGAACTGCCGGTACGCCCCAGGCCCATCATCCCGCGCGAGGCCAGGCGCCGCAGGTTGCGGTCGGACAAGGGCGCATCGGTGGCCACCACAATGATCACCGAGCCATCGCCGCGATCATCGGCAAGCCGGCGCACATTGCCCTGCGCGGCAACCGCATTCTGGAACGCGTAGCGGTCCAGCTCGCGACCGACCGGCGCGCCTTCCACCTGCAGCACGCCGCCAAAATTGGCCTGCACCAGCACGCCCACTGTCCAACCGCCCAGGCTCTCGGGCAGCTTGCGCGAGGAGGTGCCAATACCGCCCTTCCAGCCGAACGCCACCGTGCCGGTGCCTGCGCCCACGCTGCCTTCCTGTACAGGGCCGCTCTTCGCACCTTCCAGGGCTCGACGCACAGCATCGGCGGTCACCGGCCGGGCGCGGATGTCATTCAGGCCACCGTCATTGGTCTCGCCGACCACTACGTTCAAGGAGCGCACCTGCTGCATGTCCGGTTGCGCCAGCATCCACTCGGCCATTGCATCGGCGGCCTTCCACACGCACAGCGTGCAGGTCAGCAGGATTGGGGTCTCCAGCTCGCCCAGTTCGTTGACCTGGGTGCTGCCGACGAATTTGCCAAAGCCATTGCCAACATGCAGCGCCGCCGGCACCCGCGAGCGATAGGCGTTGCCGGGGTGCGGCAGGATCGCGGTGACGCCGGTGCGCACGGTGTCGCCCTCACGCAAGCTCACCTGGCCAACGCGCACGCCGGCCACGTCAGTGATCGCGTTGTTGCTGCCGGGCGCGAAGATGCCGGGGGCGACGCCCAGATCACGGGCGCGTACGCGCAGGCTGTCACGGGCGGCGGTGTCCTGCGGAGCGGCGTCGTGGGCCGCGACGCCCAGGGCACAGAGCCCCGCCAGCGCCAAGGTCAATTGCAGGAAAAGACGAGGCGGCGTGCGGGGCATGAGGTTCCTTACAGGCGTTGGCGGACGGCCTCGAACAATGCCACACCCGTCGCCACGGATACATTGAGGCTTTCGATATCGCCCGGCATCGGGATGCGCACCAGCTGGTCGCAGGTCTCGCGGGTCAGGCGGCGCATGCCGTCACCCTCGCCCCCCATCACCAGCGCCACGTTGCCGCGCAGGTCGAGCTGGTGGATGGTGGCGTCCACTTCACCGGCCAGGCCGTAGACCCATACGCCCAGCTTCTGCATCTCCTTGATCGTGCGGACCAGGTTGGTCACCGCCACCACCGGGATGCGGTCGGCAGCGCCGGCACTGACCTTGCGCACGGTGGCATTGACCGGCGCGCTCTTGTCCTTGGGAATCACCACCGCGGTGACACCGGCGGCAGCAGCGCTGCGCAGGCAGGCACCGAGGTTGTGCGGGTCCTGCACCTCGTCCAGCACTAGTACCAGCGCCTTGCCTTCGGCGGCTTCGATCAGGCCGGACAGCTCGTTCTCGGCCCACAGCTTGGGCGCGGCGTAACGCGCAACCACACCCTGGTGGCGGACCTGGCCGGCCACGCCGCCCAGCGCCTGGGCGTTGACCTTGCGCACATCGATGCCCTTGCGCAGGGCTTCTTCCTCGATTTCGACAAGGCGCGGGTTCTTGGCGCCGGCCTCGATCAGGACCTCACGGACGTTTTCGGGGTCTTTCTCGATCGACGAAGCAACGGCATTGACGCCGACGATCCACTGGTTCTGCTTGCTCATGGGCGTCACATGGGGACTTCTGGGGGTGGCAATGGTAGGCCGATTCGGCCCCGCCCGCAGCTGCCACCGGCCTACCGGGGACGGGAAAGGCGGCTCCGCCATGGCGGAGCCACCTCCTGCATCAGTACTTCTGCTTGACCCGCTTGGCCGGCTTGCCGCGTTCGGGCAGTGGCGGCAGGCCTTCGTCCAGCGGCTCGCCATCCAGTTTTTCGATCAGCCGGAAGTCGATCTTGCGCTCTTCCATGCTGGCCTTCAGCACCAGGATGCGGACCCGGTCACCGAGCCGGAATTCGTTGCCACGACGGTCTCCGCTCAAGGTCTTGCGGATCGGATCGAACTGGTAATAGTCGTGCGGCAGCTGGGTCACGTGGACCAGGCCATTGACCTTGGACTCGTCCAGTTCGACGAACAGGCCGAAGCTGGTCACGCCGCTGATCACGCCATCGAACTGGCCACCGACGTGCTTTTCCATCCATGCGGCACGGAAGCGCTCGTCCACCTCACGCTCGGCCTCATCGGCCCGGCGCTCGCGCTCGGAGCACTGCAGCGCCAGTGCTGCCATCTCGCGCGGGGTATAGGTGTATTTCTCGCGCGGGCCGCCGGTCAGCGCGTACTTGATGGCACGGTGCACCAGCAGGTCGGGATAGCGACGGATCGGCGAGGTGAAATGCGCATAGGCCTCCAGCGCCAGACCGAAGTGGCCGTTGTTGTCCGGCGAATACACCGCCAGTGACTGGCTGCGCAGCAGCACCGACTCCAGCAGCGCCGCATCCGGGCGCTCGCGCACCTTCTTCAGCAGCTTGGTGTAATCGCCCGGCTGCACCTTGCTCCAGGCTGGCAGGCTCAGTTTGAACTCCTTGAGGAACTCCAGCAGGTCGGCGTACTTGGATTCCGGCGGACGCTCGTGCACGCGGAACGGTGCCGGGATATGGGTGGACAGCAGGTAGCGCGCGGCTTCCACGTTGGCCGCGATCATGCATTCCTCGATCAGCTTGTGGGCGTCGTTGCGCACCATCATGCCGGCCTGGGTTACCTCGCCGCGGTTGTCCAGCACAAAGCGCACTTCCGAGGATTCAAACTCGATGGCGCCACGGCGCTCGCGCGCCTTGGACAGGATGCGGTAGAGCTGGTGCAGGTTCTGGATCTGCGGCAGCAACGGGCCGATGAAGGCCTTGGCGTCGGCATCGTCCTCACCCACCGCGCCCCATACCTGGGTATAGGTCAGGCGCGCATGCGAATTCATCACCGCTTCGTAGAATTTCGAACCGCTGACCTGGCCATCGCGGCCCACCTGCATGTCGCAGACAAAGCACATGCGGTCTTCCTTCGGCCGCAGCGAGCAGATGCCGTTGGACAGCGTCTCCGGCAGCATCGGCACCACGAAACCGGGGAAATACACCGAGGTGGCGCGGCGCTGGGCCTCGTCATCCAGCGGCGTGCCGGGGCGCACGTAATTGGAGACGTCGGCGATGGCCACCACCAGCCGGAACCCTTCGCGGTTCGGCTCGCAGTACACGGCGTCATCGAAGTCCTTGGCGTCTTCACCATCGATGGTGACCAGCGGCAGGGAACGCAGGTCCACGCGCTTGCCGATCATCGACGGTTCCACCGTCATCGGGATGGCGGTGGCTTCGTCCAGCACTTCCGGCGGGAACTCATACGGCAGCTCGTGGCCGTGGATGGCGGTTTCCACCACCAACGACGGGGTCAGCTTGTCGCCCAGCACGGCGATGATCTTGCCGATCGGCGGACGTCGCGAGTCCGGCGCATGGGTCAGTTCGCAGACCACCAGCTGGCCATCCTTCGCCCCGCCGGTTGCATCGGCCGGGATCTGGATGTTGCGCTGGAGGCGTTTGTCGTCCGGCACCACGTAGTAGATGCCGGCCTCCACGCTGAAATGACCGATCAGGCGATTGACGCCGCGCTCCAGCACACGTGCGATGGCGCCTTCGCGGCGGCCACGGCGGTCGATGCCGGTGACATTGGCCAGAGCGCGGTCGCCGTGCATGACCTTGCGCATCTCGTAGGGCGACAGGAACAGGTCGTCGCCGCCCTCGTCCGGGCGCAGGAAACCGAAGCCTTCCGGATTGGCGATGACCACACCGGGAATCAGGCTCAGCTGGCTGACCGGTGCAAAACCGCCGCGGCGGTTCTGCACCAGTTGGCCGTCACGCACCATCGCGCCCAGGCGCTTGCCCAGCGCTTCAGCGCGGTCCGGTTCGGTCAGGCCCAGGGCTGCGCCGATTTCCTCGGCGTTCTGCGGACCTTCGCAGCGGTCCAGCAGCTGCAGAATGGCCTCGCGGCTAGCGATGGGCTGCGCGTAGCGCTCGGCCTCGCGTGATGCATAGGGATCATCGAAGGCCGCCACCGGCGGACCCGACTTGCGACGGCCGCGCACGAAGCTCTGCGGCGCGGCATCGTCGGTGAATTTGCGTTTGCCAGGCTTGGCAGCGGCGCGGGGGCCGGCCTTGCCTGGTTTGGCCGCCGACTTCGCCGGCGCGGACAGACTCTCCGGCATCCACGGCGGCAGCTTGGCACTTTTTGCTTTGGGGGCTTTGCCCGGCGCCTTGCCCGGCTTGCTGCCGGTGGCGGACTTGCGGGCCTTGTCGGCCCCAGTGGTCTTTTTGTTTTTCATCAGCCTCCATGGTACATGGACACAGGTGTACAGGGTGCGCACACGGTCACTGCGGATGTTTGTGAAAAAGCGTTGACAAAGATGCGCATCCTCTTCAAACTGCGCGGCCTGAAGTGCCCAGGTGGCGGAATTGGTAGACGCACTAGCTTCAGGTGCTAGCGGGGGCAACTCCGTGGAGGGGCGAGTCCTCTCCTGGGCACCATGACTCAAACGAAACAACCCGCGAAAGCGGGTTTTTTTGTGCCCGATGCTTTTGTAGTGCCGAGCCATGCTCGGCAGGGGCCTTACCGATAATCCCAACCTGTAGTGCCGAGCCATGCTCGGCAGGGGCTTTACCGG
>NZ_JBXFWM010000095.1:0-12404 GCF_056856655.1 Stenotrophomonas sp. STEN033 | reverse complement strand
CGGCCCGTATTGGCACCCGGGTTAAAACCCGGGGCACGCGTCCATTTACCCCCGACCCTTTTCCGCCGCGCATGTGAAATGGGGCAACCCCGACTCTGACCCCGGTTTTAAACCCGGTTTCCCCTCGCGGGCCAGACGTGCAGCCTTGTGCTGCTCACCCCGCGTGGCCTTGCGTTTGGCTTCGGCATCCCCCCCGGCGGGCAAGGCCGGCGGCGCCGACAACAGCGCCTTGCCGAAGGCTTCGTCTTCGCCCATCGCCCAGCCCAGTTCCTCGCACAGCAGGCGCAGCTGGCGATGCAGCTCGCGCCATTCGCGCATGCGCAGGAAGCCGAGGAAGTGGCGCCCGCACCAATCACGCAGCTTGGACTGGGTGAGCTCTTCGTGGGCATCGCGGTAGGCATTCCACAACCGCAGGATGCCAAGGAATTCGGAGCGCGAATCAGCGAACAGGGCATGGGCGTTATCCGCCGCCTCACGCGCCTCCGGCGGCCGTTCGCGCGGATCCTGGATACCGAGGAAGGAAGCAATCACCAGCATCTCGCGCAGGCAACCGCCCTTCTGTGCGGCCACCAGCATGCGCGCCAGTTTGACGTCCACCGGCAAGCGCGCCATCTGCCGACCGATGGCGGTGAGCTTGCGTTCGTCATCGATCGCACCGAGCTCGGCCAGCTGCTGCCAACCGTCGGCAACCGCGCGCTCGTCTGGCGCTTCAAGGAACGGGAATTCGTCGATCTTGCCCAGGCCCAGCTGCAACATGCGCAGGATCACGCCGGACAATGAGGAACGGCGGATTTCCGGGTCGGTGAACTCCGGCCGGCTGAGGAAGTCGGCTTCCGAATACAGCCGGTAGCACACGCCCTCGGAGATACGACCGCAGCGGCCCTTGCGCTGGTTGGCGCTGGCCTGCGATACCGGCTCGATATGCAGGCGATCAAGCTTCTGCCGCGGGCTGTAACGCTTGACGCGTGCATAACCCGGATCGACCACGTAACGGATGCGCGGCACGGTCAGCGAGGTTTCGGCGACATTGGTGGTCAACACCACGCGCCGCTTCGGGCCAGGATTGAATACCCGGTCCTGGTCCTTGGCCGACAAGCGTGCATACAGCGGCAGCACTTCGGTTTCGCGGTATTTGCGTCGCTCCAGCGCCTGGTGGGTATCGCGGATCTCGCGCTCACCCGGCAGGAAGATCAATACGTCGCCGCGTGCATCGCTGCGGGTGATTTCATCGACGGCGGCGACAATGGCCGAGACCGGATCCATCGCCGATTCGCTGTCCGCTTCGGCCCGTTTGCCACGTGCTGGAGCGGTAGCGCTGTCGGCAATCTGCCCGACCTCGTCCAGCGGCCGGTAGCGCACTTCCACCGGGTAGGTGCGGCCTTCGACATTGACCACCGGCGCATTGTCGAAATGACGCGAGAAACGCTCGGTATCGATGGTGGCCGAGGTCACGATCAACTTCAGGTCCGGGCGCTTGCGCAGCAGCTGCTTCAGGTAACCGAGCAGGAAGTCGATATTGAGGCTGCGTTCGTGGGCCTCGTCGATGATCAGGGTGTCGTAACGCGACAACCAGCGGTCCGAAGCGATCTCGGCCAGCAGGATGCCGTCGGTCATGAACTTGATGCGGCTGTCCTCACCGACCTTGTCGGTGAAACGCACCTGGTAGCCGACCACCGTCCCCAATTCGGTCTGCAACTCTTCGGCCACGCGGGCGGCCACCGCGCGGGCGGCGATGCGGCGCGGCTGGGTGCAGCCGATCATGCCCGCTTCGCCCCGGCCCGCCGCCAGGCACAGCTTCGGCAGCTGGGTGGTCTTGCCGGAGCCGGTTTCACCCGCGATCACCACCACCTGATGGCTGCGGATCAGGGCACTGATCTGCTCGGCCTCACGCGCTATTGGCAACGCTTCGTCCATGGTGATGGCGATCGGGCGCGCGGCGCGCTGCTGTCGCTGCGCCTGCGAGCGCTGCAGCGACTGCTGGAACGCCTGTTCGGCCGCCGCGTCCGCGGGCTTGCCCTGCCAGCGTGACAGCAGCCCCAACAGGCGCCCGCGGTCACGGCTCATCCCCCCGTCAATCGCGGGTCGGGCGGCGCGCAGGCGCGCGGATAGGTCTTTTTCGATAGCGCTCATCAATCGTTCAATGTGAAAACTTGAAATACAGGTATGGTGCCCAGAGCGCTATTGTGAAGCCATTCAACCCGCCAAGGAGAAAAGCGTCATGGCCAAGGCCAAGAACAGCAGCAAACCAGAAGCCGGAAAGAAGAAGCTGGCCGCCGCCGCATCCGTCCCGACGACGGATGCCGGGAAGAAGAAACTGGCAGCCGCCGCGCCCTCGGCACCCGCTGTTGATATCGGGATAAAGGGGGCGGATCGCAAGAAGGTCGCCGACGGCCTGTCGCATTTCCTGGCCGATTCCTACACCTTGTACCTGAAGACCCACAATTTCCATTGGAACGTCACCGGGTCGATGTTCAATTCGCTGCACAACATGTTCATGGACCAGTACACCGAGCAGTGGAATGCCCTGGACGAGATTGCCGAGCGCATCCGCGCGTTGGGCTTCAACGCACCAGGCTCCTACCGTGAGTTCGCCGCGCTGACCTCGATCCCAGAGGAGCCGGGCCTGAATGACAGCGCCGATTGGCGCGAGATGGTGCGCCAACTGGTGGTCGGCAACGAAGCGGTCTGCCGCACCGCACGCAAGGTCCTGGACCAGGCCGATGACGCCGACGACGCGCCCAGCGAAGACCTGTTGACCCAGCGCCTGCAGATCCACGAAAAGTATGCGTGGATGCTGCGCTCGTTGCTGCAATAACGGGTTCGACAGGCCCCCTTGACTCAAGGGGGCTTTGCCGCAGGTGGATTGCAACGCCTGTCTGTAGAGCCGAGCCATGCTCGGCATGGGCTTTACCGGCAAGGCCTCTGCCGAGCATGGCTCGGCACTACGGGGACTGCTTCTGGCGAGCATGGCTCGGCACTACGGGGACTGCTTCTGCCGAGCATGGCTCGGCACTACGGGGGTGCTTCTGCCGAGCATGGCTCGGCACTACGGGGCTTTACCGCAATCCTGAAACGGGCGCGGCTGCGCGGCTGACGCCATATCGGTCATTCGGGGCGGCCGCCAGCGGGTAAACTAGCGCAATGCCCCAGAGTCCCGCGCAACAACTGCTTTCCAGCGTTTTCGGTTACGACAGTTTCCGCGGCGATCAGCAGGCCATTGTCGAGCACGTTGCCAACGGCAGCGATGCCCTGGTGTTGATGCCCACCGGTGGCGGCAAATCGCTGTGCTACCAGATCCCGGCCCTGCTGCGTGATGGCTGCGGCATCGTCATCTCACCGCTTATCGCACTGATGCAGGACCAGGTGGAAGCCTTGCACCAGGTCGGGGTCCGCGCCGAGTACCTGAACTCCACGCTGGATGCCGAAACCGCCGCGCGGGTCGAACGCGAGCTCCTGGCCGGCGAGCTGAAACTGCTCTACGTCGCCCCCGAGCGCCTGCTCACCGGGCGCTTCCTGTCCCTGCTAAGCCGCGCCCATATCGCGCTGTTCGCCATCGATGAAGCCCATTGCGTGTCGCAATGGGGCCATGATTTCCGCCCCGAGTACCGGCAGCTGACGGTACTGCACGAGCGCTGGCCGCAGGTGCCGCGTATTGCCCTGACCGCTACCGCCGATCCGCCTACCCAACGTGAGATCGCCGAACGCCTGGACCTGGTCACGGCGCAGCATTTCGTCAGTTCCTTCGACCGCCCCAACATCCGCTACACCGTGGTGCAGAAGGACAACGCCAAGCGTCAATTGCTGGGGTTCCTGCGCAACCACCGCGACGAAGCCGGCATCGTCTATTGCATGTCACGACGCAAGGTCGAGGAGACCGCACAGTTCCTGTGCGACGAAGGCATGCAGGCACTGCCCTACCACGCCGGCATGCCGGCTGAGGTGCGTGCCGCCAACCAGCGTCGTTTCCTGCGTGAGGACGGCATCGTGATGTGCGCGACGATCGCCTTCGGCATGGGCATCGACAAGCCCGACGTGCGCTTCGTCGCGCATACCGACCTGCCCAAGTCGATGGAAGGCTATTACCAGGAAACCGGCCGCGCCGGCCGCGACGGCGAGGCCGCCGAGGCCTGGCTCTGCTATGGCCTGGGCGACGTGGTGCTGCTCAAGCAGATGATCGAGCAGTCCGAGGCCGGTGAAGAGCGCAAGCAGCTGGAGCGCGCCAAACTCGACCATCTGCTTGGCTACTGCGAGTCCATGCAATGCCGCCGCCAGGTACTGCTGGCCGGCTTCGGTGAAACCTATCCCAAGCCCTGTGGCAACTGCGACAACTGCCTCACCCCGCCCGCGGCCTGGGACGCAACCATTCCGGCGCAGAAGGCATTGAGCTGCGTTTATCGCAGCGGCCAGCGTTTCGGCGTCGGCCATCTGATCGACATCCTGCGCGGCAGCGACAACGAGCGCATCCGCCAGCTTGGCCACGACAAGCTCAGCACCTATGCCATCGGCAATGACCTTGACGCACGCGCCTGGCGCGGGGTATTCCGGCAACTGGTAGCCGCCAGCCTGCTGGAGGTCGACCCGGAAAGCCACGGCGGTCTGCGCCTGACCGACGCCAGCCGCGATGTGCTCACCGGCCGCCGGCAGATGATGATGCGCCGCGATGCGGCACCACCCCGCGAACGCGAGCGCGGTGGCCCGCGTACCGGCGTGCCGGTGCAGGCCGGCGATCTGTCGCTGTTCCAGGCCTTGCGCGGCCTGCGTGCGGAACTGGCGCGCGAACAGAACGTGCCCGCCTTCGTGATCTTCCACGACAGCACCCTGCGCAACATTGCCGAACAACGCCCGACCAGCGTCGAGGCGCTGGGCAAGGTCGGTGGTATCGGCGGTAGCAAGCTGGCCCGCTATGGCCAGCGCCTGGTCGAGATCGTCCGCGAACAGGGTTGAACCCGGCGCAGCCGCGTTCGCTCGCTAGCGCCGGGACAGGTTCTGTTCGGCCAGCAGCAGCAGGCCTTCCACCTTGCGACGGTCGGCTGATCCGGCAACCTGCAGCCGACCGATCTGCAGCAGCACCCGCTGCAACTCCTCCTTGGCCAGCTGCGCATGGCCCAACTGCAGCAGGCACTCAGCCAGGGCCAGGCCCGCCGCTGCCACCGCTGCACTGTTGCTGCCCTGGTTGGCGCTGGCATATTCCAGCGCGGTCCTGCGCAAGGCCAAGGCATGTGCGCCCTCGCCCATCCGTCCCGCCAGATCGGCGCGGATGGTCAACAGCCGTAGCTGCAGGTCTTCCGATATCGGCAAACGCATTTCTTCCAGCAACTGCCGCGCCTGCGGCAACTCGCCGTTGCGCACATGCCAATCGATCCGGTTCAGGCGTGCCTCCAGCCGCCCCGGCGCGTCCTCCGGCAGACTCAAGGCCAACCCCTTGTCCGCGTGCATCAACATCGGACCGGCCTCACCCATCCGTCCGCTGCGCATCAGCAACAGACCCAGCCCGCTCTCCGCACGCAGCGTGGTTGGTGACTCCTCACCCAGCTTCTGCCTGCGGATCAGCCACGCTTGCCGGTACAAGCCCTCCGCTGCACTGAAGTCACCGCGCAGCTCCTTCAACGAGGCGTAGTTGTACAGCCCCATCGAATACTCGACCGAGTCCGGGCCATCCAGCCGCGCGCTCAACGCATTGCGTTTCTGGTACTGAAGTTCAGCCGCGGCGTGTTCGCCCGAGTCGCGGTACAGATCGGCCAGCCCGTCGTGTTGCAGGCGTACGAAACTGCTCTCCGCACCATACAACTCCAAGGCGTGCTGCATGCCTGACTGCAGCAGCGGCAAGGCCTCCTCATACTTGCCCTGCTCCCGGAAAATCTGCGCCAGACGCGTTTCTGCTGCCAGCGCGAGGGTGGTACGCCGACCATGCAGATTGTCCAGCATGTGCCGGAACTCCCGCTCCGCCGATTGCTGCCGACCCCACCGCAGGTATAGCAGGCCCTTGTTGTAGGACAGTTCGCTGATCTCGGCCGTCACATCCACGTCTGTCGCTTGCTGGTATAGCGATACCGCCTGGTTGAACGCGGCCTCACCCAGGTCGAAATGCTGCTGGTTCACCAGAGCCAGGCCTTGCGCGGCGTACAGGCGCGCCTGCACCAGCGCCGGTCCCCTGCGGCCCAGCAGATCCAGGCCCTGGGTCGCCAGTTGCCTTCCCAGCTCGCCGTCGCCATCCAGGGTTTTCTGTACCGACAGATCCGCCAATACGTTCGCCGCATCCACCGGCCGCGCCACGCGTGGGTCCATGAAGCCACCGTAGGCCTGTTGCAGCAGCCTGTCGGCCTGATGCGAAACCCCCGCGTTCTGATAGGCAACGCCCAACACCGCACGCATCCGCGCCAGCTGCGCCGGCGCGTCCGCCAGGTCACGTGCAACCTGCAACGCCGCCTTGTCCAGCAATTGCCGCGAACTCAGCTGTTCGGCGCCGCGCTCGGTACGCAGGAATGGATCAGCGGTCTCGAACATGCCGACCATGAAGTTGCTGACCTGCTGTGCGACTACCGCCTCCTCCTGGGCTTGGCGCCGGGTCTCCCACAGGCCCAGCACGAAGACCGCAAGCAGGCCGGTCACTCCCGCTGCCACCGTGGCTCCCTGCCAGTTCCGGCGCAGGGCCTTGCCAAGGTGATACAGCCGCCCACCGTTGCGGGCCACCACCGGCTGCAGGTCCAGATAGCGGCGCAGATCGGCCATCAAGGCTTCCACCGAGCGATAGCGCAAGCGGGTGTCGGTGGCGCAGGCGCGTGCGGCGATGGCATCCAGATCACCGCGCAGTCGCCGCCGCCAGGGCAGATCCGCAGGCGCGGATGCACTTGCGGTGGGTACGTCCATGGTTTCAGCGGACCCGGTCTGCTCGCGTGTGCACACCCGGGTGGACAGCAGCTCCACCAGCATGACGCCGAGACTGTATACATCGCTGGCCGCACCGACGCTGTGGCCGGCGATCAGTTCCGGACTGGCATAGCCGGGCGTGCAATAGCCGGAGTCGCGTTTTTCGCGTGCCTCGTTCAGCAGCCGCGCCAAACCGAAATCCAGCAGGATTGGCTGACCATTGGCCTGCACGAGGACATTGCGTGGCTTCAGGTCACAATGCAGCACCAGTTGTTCGTGCGCCGACTGGACGATGGTGCAGATCTCCAGGAACAGCGCCAACCGTTCCTGCAATCCCAGTTCGCGCTCGCCACACCAACGGTCCAGCGGTAACCCGTCGATGTATTCCATCACCAGATAGGGATGGCCATCGGGCGTGGTGCCACCGTCGTATAGACGCGCAACGTTGGGCAACTGCAGGTCGGCCAGCACCTGCCGCTCGCTACCCAGCAATTCCACCTCGGTTGCACCTGGCATGCCGTGCAACAGTTTGATCGCGACCGTTCGCTGGTACAGGCCATCGGCGCGCTCGGCCTTGAACACGGTACCCATGCCGCCGTGCGCGATGCGCTCGGTCAGCCGCCACGGCCCAAGCCGTTCACCGACGCCAAGCTCGGGCGCCAACGCCCGTGCCAACGCCGTGTCCAGGCGGTTGCTGACCCGGCTCAAGCCCACGGTCTGCGAGCGCAGCAGCTGCAGCACCTCCTCACGTACAAGCGGGTCGCCGCTGCCTGCAGCGATGGCCTGCGGCCATTGTTCGCGCGGCAACTCGCAGACAGCATCAAACAGCTCGCGGATCTGCTGCCAACGCTCGCTCCCCACTACACCGCCCCCGCCATCACGACTCAGCGCAGTTGCCGGTTCAACCAGGCCCGCGCAAAGCGCAGGTCGCGGTCAACCGTGGGCGCGGACACATCCAGCACCAGGGCGATCTCGTCGCGGCTCATCCCACCGAAATAGGTCAACTCGATGGTGCTCGCGGCGCGTGGTTCCAGCTCGGCCAATTGATTCAATGCCTGGTGCAGGGCCAGCACGTCATAGCCGATATCGGCCTGGTCAGGCACCTGCTCGGCATGCGACAAGGTCAACTGCTCGGCATTGCCGCCGCGCTTGTCCGCGGCACGTGCGCGCAGATGGTCGACCAGCACCGAGCGCATCTTCAATGCGGCGATGGCCACGAAGTGGGTGCGGTCCTTGTAGTCGGCATCGGCGCCGAGCAAACGCATCAGCGACTCATTGACCAGCGCCGCCGGTTGCAGGGTGCCATTGGTCTGTTGCGACAGGCGATTGCGGGCGATCAGCATCAGGTCCGAATACAAGGCTTCGAACAGATGCTCGCGCGCATCCATGTCGCCTTGTTGCCAACGCTGCAGTAGTTGAGTGATCTGCTTGCTCAATCCCGTCCCCAGTGCCTGGACGCCCGTCAAGGCGACCGCCGCTGCATCCGACATATTAGGACCAGACCCCGGGACTTCCAACCACGGTTGCCGTCGCAACGCATTGCCGCGCACTTCATTTGCCCTGCCCGGCGCCGCCCACAAATGGAGACAGCGATCACATGCTGCCCGGGTGACTGGCTGTCGGCCGATGCCTTTTGGCGGATGTCGGTCGCGCAACGCTCCGATAACCGGCCAGTTTGACCAGACGGACCCATACGCTTGACAAAGTTCTCGGCCAGACCGGAATCTGCGCGACTTCGCGCCAGACAAGCGCTACATCGGCGGGTTTCATGCAGCAGGGAGTGATGCAGGGCATGTGGGGGAAGAGCATTTTGATCGGCGCGTTGTGGATGTGCGCAACGCAGGCAGCCATCGCACAGGCACAGCCCTTTGATCCGGGCGCACACAAGGGTCCCCGGCAAGGGACGCAGAACGAGGTGGCCGTGCTCGGCACCGCGCATCTGGCCGGATTGCCGGAGACCTTCGACGCCTCCGCCCTCGATGCACTGATCGACCGGTTGGCCGCATGGCGGCCGCAGGCGATCACCATCGAGTCGGTTTCAGGGCAGCAATGCGACCTGTTGCGTCGCTACCCGGCCCGCTACGCCTTGACGGTGAACGACTACTGCCCCGATCTGTCGGCGGCGGCAAAGGCGACCGGACTGGATGTGCCGGCAGCCAATGCGGCGGCGGAAACAATGCTGGCGAGCTGGCCTGCACAGCCGAGCGCTGCCCAGCGCCGTGCACTTGCCGCTACCTTCCTGGCCGCGGGAGAGCAGGATTCGGCGCTGGTCCAATGGCTGTACCTGGCCGCAGCCGAGCGGCGGGCCGACGACGCCCTGAACCAGGAACTGGTGGAAGCCCTGGAAACGCTGCGCAGCAGTCGCAATGAAAACACGCTGATCGCCGCAAAACTGGCGGTGCGGCTGGGACATCAACGGCTCTGGCCCATGGACGATCACAGCGCGGATCGGTACGGCCCCAATCCCAAGGCCTACGTGGCGGCGATCAGAAAAGCATGGGACAACCCGGCGTCCAAACAGCGGGCGGCGCAGTCCAGCGCACTGGAGCCGCAGCTCGCCACACCGGAAAAAGTGTTGGCGATGTATCGGCGCGACAATGGCACGGACGTCGCCCCGGTCGCGTTCGCCAGCGATTACGGCGCCGCGCTGGAGGAGCCCTCGCCGGAAGGCTACGGACGCATGTACGTCACCTCCTGGGAAACCCGCAACCTGCGTATGGCAGCGAACATCCGCGACCTGATGGGGGCAACGCCGGGCATGCGCACACTGGTGCTGGTCGGTGCATCGCACAAGGCCTATCTGGATGCCTATCTCGCGCAGATGCACGACGTGCGCATCGTCGATGTCCAGCAGACCTTGTTGAAGTAATACAAAGCCCCGATCTTGCGAGGTCGGCGCAGCCCGGGTACGCGCTGCGCACCCGGCGCTTCCCGCCTGCACGCTTTGGGATCGCAGGATTCCCGTCCCCCGGGTGCGCGGCACTTGCCCGGGCCAGGTTTGAGCCACCCGTCCAGGCCGCCTGCGGAACAATCGCCTTCCCCGAAGCAACAAAAAAGGCTCCGGATCGCTCCGAAGCCTTGGCAATGCTGGTGGGCCGTGATGGATTCGAACCATCGACCAAAAGATTAAAAGTCTTCTGCTCTACCGACTGAGCTAACGGCCCAAACAAAGACCCGGCCGCAGCCGGGGCGCGTATTCTAACGCAATTGATGCAAAAACAACATCACGCGTAGTGGGTCGGGTCCGCCATGCCGGCGGCAGCAAAACCATCGGCGCGCAACTGGCAGGCATCGCAGTGGCCGCAGGCCTTGCCCTCCATGTCGGCCTGGTAACAGGACACGGTCAGGCCGAAGTCCACGCCCAGGCGCTGCCCTTCCAGCGCGATCTGTGCCTTGCTCAGGTATTGCAGCGGCGCGTGTACGCGGATGCCCGCGCCTTCCACGCCGGCCTTGGTGGCCAGGTTGGCCAATGCCTGGAAGGCAGCGATGAACTCGGGGCGGCAATCCGGGTAACCGGAGTAGTCCACGGCATTGACGCCGCAGAAGATGTCGTTGGCGCCCAGTACTTCCGCCCAGCCCAATGCCAGCGACAACATGATGGTGTTGCGGGCAGGTACGTAGGTGACCGGAATGGCATCACCGGCGCCGGCCTCGGGCACGCTGATGTCGTCGGTCAGGGCCGAGCCGCCGATGCTGCGCAGGTCGACCGCGACCACTTTGTGGCCCGCCACGCCCAGCGCAGCAGCCACACGTGCTGCGGCCTCCAGTTCGGAGGTGTGGCGTTGGCCGTAGCGCACGCTCATGGCATGCACTTCGAAGCCCTGTTCCTGGGCAATGGCGACAACGGCGGCCGAGTCCATGCCGCCGGAAAGAAGCACGACTGCTTTCTTTTTCATGGTGATGATCCGGTTGGGAGAGGAAAGCCAGCACGCTGTCCCGCGCCGGGGTAAACGATTGACGGGTGACGAAGCCGGCTCAATAGCCCGGCGCGTCGTCCCACAACAACTTGTGCAACTGCATCTGGAAGCGCACCGGCAGGCGGTCCGCGACGATCCAGTCGGCCAGTTCGCGCGGCTTGAGCTGCGACTTGCTCGGCGAGAACAACACCATGCAGCGTTCGGCCAGGCGATGCTCAGCCAACATGGACTTGGCCCATTCGTAGTCGCCGCGGCTGCAGATCACGAACTTGAGCTGGTCGCGGCCTGTCAGCAGCGGGATGTTCTCCAGCCGGTTGCGCGCCATCTCACGTGAGTCCGGCGTCTTCAGGTCGACCACCCGCGATACGCGCGGGTCCACCGCGGCGATGTCCAACGCGCCGGAGGTTTCCAGCGACACATCCAGGCCGGCATCGCACAGCTTCTGCAGCAGGATCAGGCAGCGTTTCTGCGCCAGCGGCTCACCGCCGGTCACGCAGACATGGCGTACGCCCTGCTTGAGCACCTCGGCGACGATGTCGTCGATGTCCCACCAGTCACCGCCATGGAAGGCGTACTCGGTGTCGCAGTATTGGCAGCGCAGCGGGCAGCCGGTCAGGCGCACGAACACGGTTGGCCAGCCGGCGGTATCGGCCTCGCCTTGCAGGGACAGGAAAATTTCAGTGATCTTCAGCCGCGGCAACGGCGACTGCACGATCTCGCTGGGAACAGCGGCACTGGGAGAGTTCATATTCAATGGCCGCACCCTCGGTGCGGCACCACATCAGCGCAGCTGCTGGCCGAGCCGGATCGACTGCAGTCGGTCCTGGGCGGTACGGGCCGCATCACTGCCGGGAAAACGGGAAATCACCTGCTCCAGGGTCTTCTGCGCCTGGGCGCTGTTGCCTTCACCAAACTGCGACAGGCCGAGCTTCAGCAAACCGCCGGCAGCCTTGTCGTGGGTCGGATAGCGGGCAACCAGATCGCTGAACTGTGCCTCAGCCATCTTGAAATTACGCGTCGCATAAAAGCTCTCACCCAGCCAATACAGGGCATTGGGGGTGTACGCGGCATTCGGGTACAACTCGAGGAAGCTCTGGAACAACTGTGCCGAGTCGGCGTAGTTGCCGGCCTTCAGCGCGTCGAATGCGACGTTGTAGGCAGCGCGCTCATCACCGGCCGAGGCCAGCGAACCCGCGTCACCGCGCACCGTCGGCGGGCGCTCGGCAGCAGCCGCTGTCGGCTTTGCGGCCGCAGCGGCGGGCGTCACCGCGCCAGTGCCCGGAGCGGCCGGGGCGCCAGCACCGCCTTCAAGGCGATTGAGGCGACCGTCCAGGTCCAGGTATTGATCGCGACTACGCTGCTTCAGCTGTTCGTTCTCGTGCTGAAGCTGCTCGATCGTGCCCTGCAACGCCTGCATTTCAGTACGCAGCTGCTGCAGCTGGTTGAGCATGTCGGTATTGGCCTGGCTGTTGTTGACCTGCGTTTCCAACACGCCAACACGGTCCGCCAGACTTGCCCGCTGTGCATACGCGGGCGCCGGGGGGGGCGGCGGGGGGGGGCGGGGGCGCGCGCGGGGGGGGGGGGGGGGGGGGGGGGGTGTGAGGGGGGGGGGGGGGGGGG
>NZ_JBXFWM010000094.1:0-12574 GCF_056856655.1 Stenotrophomonas sp. STEN033 | reverse complement strand
ACTCTCTCCGTCGTCGGCAGCGTCAGATGTGTATAAGAGACAGGCCCCCGGGTGCGCTGCGCTTACCCGGGCTACGGGGCTCCGTTCATGCTGCACAGGGCTCGCCTGCGGCCAAACCTCTACAATTCCCTGTTCCTGCCTCACCGCACCCAGCTCAATGCAACTGATCGACATCGGCGCCAACCTCACCCACGAATCCTTTGATCGCGACCTGGACGCGGTGCTGGAGCGCGCCAAAGCCGCCGGCGTGGTGCAGATGGTGATCACCGGTGCCAGCCGTGAGCACTCGCCGATGGCCTTGGCGCTGGCGCAGCGACACCCCGGTTTCCTGTACGCCACCGCGGGCGTGCATCCGCATCACGCCAGCGAGTACACCGACGAATGCGATGCGGAAATGCGCGCACTGCACGCACACCCGGAAGTAGTGGCGGTGGGCGAATGTGGCCTGGATTTCAATCGCGATTTCTCGCCGCGCCCGGCCCAGCGCAAGGCCTTCGAACGCCAGCTGCAGATCGCCAGCGAGAACGGCAAGCCGCTGTTCCTGCACCAGCGCGATGCGCACGATGATTTCATCGCGATGATGAAGAACTTCGACGGCAAGCTTGGCCCGGCAGTGGTGCACTGCTTCACCGCCGAGCGTCGTGAGTTGTTCGATTACCTGGACCGTGACTGGTACATCGGCATCACCGGCTGGCTCTGCGATGAGCGCCGCGGTGCGCACCTGCGTGAACTGGTCAAGCACATCCCGGCCGAGCGCCTGATGATCGAGACCGATGCGCCCTACCTGCTGCCGCGCACGATGCGGCCGCTGCCCAAGGACCGCCGCAACGAGCCGGCCTTCCTGTCGCATATCGTCGAGGAACTGGCCCGCGACCGTGGCGAAGACGTGGCATTGACTGCTGCCAACGCCACCGCTGCAACCCGTGCGTTCTTCCGCCTGCCGCCAGTGTGAAACGGGGGCTGCAATGCAGCCCCGCCTGATCAGCGCTTGACCAGTTCCACCCGCCGGTTGCTGGCGCGGCCGGCCTCGCTGGCGTTGTCGGCGACCGGCTTGTCCTGGCCCCAACCACGCGCCTGCAGCCGTGCCGGTGCGATGCCGGCGGCGGCAAGGCTGGCCACCACCGAAGCGGCGCGCGCGTCGGACAGTTGCTGGTTGTGTGCCGCATTGCCGCTGTTGTCGGTGTGGCCCTCCACCGACAGCTGCAATGCAGGGTCCTGCTTGAGCACGGCCAGCACCTGCTCCAGCTGTGGCTGCGAGTCGGGCAGGATCTGCGCCTGGTCGGTGGCGAAGTTGACCTGGATGGCGACCCGCCCCTGGCTGTCAAGCTGCTGCTTCAACGCCGCTGCGGGCAGCAGGGCCGCGGTCTGCTGCAAGCCCTTGCGCTCAACCACCACCCAGCCTGCGCTCAGGTACTCCAGCCGGGCATGTACCCAGATCTGGCGACCGTCGGGCAGATCGGCGCGGTAGACCACCAGGTCGAAATCATCCCAGTTGTAGCCGGCGCTGCCCGAATAGGCTGAACGCACCGACTCCGGTACCGACTCGGCCTGGGCTTTCGGAATGCGGCCATCGAACACCGTGGTTGCGTTGACCGTTGCCATCATCGCCTCGAGGTTGCGGCGTACCTCGTGCAGCGAATACGCGCGCTCGGGCTTGTGGAAATCGGCCGCCCAGAGCTTGCCCTCAACCTGCTCGAAGTGATCACCGGTCCAGAAGGGGAAACGGTCGAAGTCACGCTGGAGCGGCTTGTTGCGGTCGTTGTAGCCGGCCGGCAGGCTGAGATGGGGAAAACTGTCGGACCAATGGGCGGTCGGCGTGAACGGCACTTCTTCCAGCACCACCATGCCGGCATGCAGGTCATCCAGCGAAAGCTGCACCCAGATGTTGCGCTGGGGCTGGCGGATCACCCATACCGAGGTGGGGGCGTCGGCGCCGTTGTTGACCGCATCGATGAAGCCGCCGCCAATCTCATCCTCCAGCTGCGGCCCGTAGTAGATATCACGGTGCTCGGGGCCTTCAAATACCTTGCTGGCACCGGCGGCGCTGAGCAGGGTATCGAGATTGCGCTCCAGCTCCAGCGCGGAGAAGCTCTTGCCCGCACTGCTGGGGACCACGATCTGCGCAGACCAGCTGGGGCCTTCCACCCAATGCACGCCGTCGCCCATGCGCAGCGGAAAGCGCGCCCACGCACGCACATGGGGCGCATTGAGGGGTTCATAGCCCTGCGGCAGGCCGAAGAAAGGCAGCGCGCCGAGTGGCTTGTCGGTCGTGGCGATGCGGCTGATATCGAAGGGCACCACGGCGACGGGCTTGCCCTCGCGGTCCTGCAGGCCGCCGACAGTGGCCGCGGCCGCGTTGTCGGTTGCCGCCGGCGTCGTGTCGACGACAGCGGCCGGTGTCGTTGCGGCAGCGTTTGTTTCAGGCTCGCTGCGGCTGCAGGCCAGCAGCAACATGCTTACGGCGCAGCCCAAGGCCAGCGCTGGGTACTTTTTCATCTCGATCCTTCGCGTGTACATCCCCTGTAGCGGCGAAGATAAACCACCGCGGTGAACGCTGCATGCGCTCACCGCGGTGGCAGTTCAGCCGGCGCGCTGTGCCTCGTAGGCCTGCAGGTGGCAATACGCGGCCTGCAGCAGCGGCGCGGACTGGCCGGCGGCAAGCGCGCGGCCCAGCATGTCACCGACGATATGTGCCGCTTCCACCCGCTGCCCCGCCTCCAGGTCGCGCAGCATCGAGGCCTTGATCGGTGAGCCTGGCTTGGTGATGGCGCCCAGTGCAAATTCCTGTGCCTTCGCTGGAATCGGCTGCCCGGCCTGTGTGGCCACGGCCAGGCACTCGTCGTACAGGGCCTGCATGAAGGCAGTGCCGTGGTCGCTGGCGACGATAGTGCCAACGTTGGCGCGCATCAGGCAGGTGCCGGCGGCCAACGCGGTCAGGAAGGTGTATTTGATCCATTGCTCCAGGGCGATATCGGCCGAGGCGACATGGTCGATGCCGGCCTGTTCGCAGGCCTTGGCAAGTGCGCTGACGCGGGCGCTGTCGGTGTCGCCATCACGTTCGCCGAAGGTCAGCTTGGCCGGCTTGTCCAGATGCAGCACGGCGCCATCGTCGGCCTTGGTTGCACTGATGAAGCACAGCCCGCCAAGCACGTGCTCGCGCCCGAAGCGTGCGTCCAGTGCGGTGTAATGGCGCAGGCCGTTGAGGATGGGCAGCACCGTGGTGTGGGCGCCTACTGCCGGTGCGATGGCCTCGATCGAGCTGTCCAGGTCATAGGCCTTGCAGCTGAGGATGACCAGGTCGAAGGGGCGCTGCTGCGCAAGCTGCGGCAGTGACTCGGCGGTGACGTGGGCGACCGCGAAGGCGGCGTCGCCGAGCGGGCTGCGGATCACCAGGCCATCGCGGTCCAGCTGCGCGGCACGGTTGGGTCGCACCAGGAAGGTGACATCAATGCCGGCCTGGGCCAGCCGGCCACCAAAGTAACCGCCAGTGCCACCGGCACCGAGAATCAGGATGCGCATCAGCTTGGATATCCATCAACGAAGGGGAGTGAAGACATCATAGGTGTTCGGCGTGCGGTTGATGTTGTGGGAGCGGCGTAAGCCGCGAAGCTGTTCCCCTCCCTTTGCCGAAGGCAAGGGGGTGAAGAAGGCCTGCTTGCGCGCCATTGGCGCGCGGCCTGATGAACGACCGAAGGCTATGCCTTCGGGCCGGACGGGTTGGGGAGGGGGTGTGCTTTTGGCTTTTGGATCTTTTGCTTCGCGGCTTACGCCGCTCCCACAAGAACCAAAGCAAAGAGCCAAGAAAAAAGGCGCCTTGCGGCGCCTTCTTTCAGCTGCGCAGGCCTACGCCCCGGCGCAGCAGCCACAGGGCCAATGCGGTGAGCGCGGCAACAAAGCCCAGCATCAATGCATACGACACCCACAACGGCACGTCGCTGCTGCCCAGCAGGCCGTAGCGGAACGCATTGACCATGTAGAAGATCGGATTGGCATGGGTCATCGCCTGCGCCCAGCCCGGCAACAGCGTCACCGAGTAGAACACACCGCCCAGGTAGGTCAGCGGGGTCAGGATGAAGGTCGGCACGATTGCCACGTCATCGAACTTCTTTGCATAGACGGCATTGATGAAGCCGGCCAGCGAGAAGATGGTCGCGCCCAGCAGCACCGTGCTCAGCGTTACCAGCGGGTGCGGGATGCGCACCGGGGTGAAGAACATGGCGATGATCAGCACGATCACGCCGACCATCAGGCCACGCAGCACGGCGCCGGCCACATAACCCCACAGGATCACCCAGTTGGGCATCGGGCTGACCAGCAGTTCCTCGACATGGCGGCCGAACTTGGCACCGAAGAACGAGGAGCTGATGTTGCCGTAGCTGTTCTGGATCACGCTCATCATCACCAGGCCCGGCACGATGAACTGCATGTAGCTGTAGCCGCCCATCTGCCCGATCTTGGAGCCGATCAGGCCGCCGAAGATCAGGAAGTACAGGGTCATGGTGATGGCCGGCGGCACCAGGGTCTGGCCCCAGATGCGCAGGATGCGGTTGACCTCGCGGCGAACGATGGTGCCCAGCGCCACCCAGTTGCGGCTGCTGTCGGTCACGGGAACGGGGGTACTCATGCGGCGCTGTTCTCCAGGTTGCCGGTGAGGCGCACGAACAGCTCCTCCAGGCGGTTGCTCTTGGTACGCATCGAACGCACGCGGATGCCGGCGGCATTGAGGGCGTCGAAAACACGGTTCAGATCCATCGCGCGCGGCATGTCCAGGTCCAGCGTATGCGCGTCGGTGGCGACCAGGGTGGCGCCTTCGATCTGCGGCAGCTGGGCGGGCAGCTCACCGTCGATGTCGAACAGGAAGCCTTCCACATCGAGCTTGGCCAGCAGACCGCGCATCGGGCCCTGCTCGACGATCTGGCCGTGGTTGATGATGGCCAGGTTGCGGCACAGCTGCTCGGCCTCTTCCAGGTAGTGCGTGGTGAGGATGATGGTGGTGCCGGCGGCGTTGATTTCCTGCAGCGTCTTCCACATGTCGCGGCGGATCTCGATATCCACGCCGGCGGTGGGCTCGTCGAGGATCAGCAGGCGCGGCTGGGTCATCATCGCGCGGGCGATCATCAGTCGGCGCTTCATGCCGCCGGACAGGGTGCGGCTCATCATCTGCGCCTTGTTCCACAGGTGCGCACGCTTGAGCTCCTGTTCGGCGCGGACCTCGGCCTCGGCACGCGGAATCCCGTAGAAGCCGGCGTAGTTGACCAGGATGTCGAAGGGCTTCTCGAACAGGTTGAAGTTGATTTCTTGCGGCACCAATCCGATCAGGCGCATGGTTGCGCTGCGGTTGGCCACCAGGTCACTGCCGAACACCTGCACCTGGCCTTCGCTCAGGTTCACCAGTGAAGAAACGATACCGATCAGGGTCGACTTGCCGGCGCCATTGGGGCCGAGCAGGGCGAAAAAGTCGCCAGGGGCGACCTCCAGCGACACGCCCTTCAGGGCCTGTACGCCGTTGTCATAGGTCTTGCGCAGGTCGGTGATGCGCAGCGCAGCTGTGCTGGATGGGGTACGGGAGTCCAATCTCGGGCCTTCGCGCCGGGTACAGGCGTCGGATAAGTGCAGGCGGCTATTATAGGAGGCCCCGTGGTCCATACCCGGTTACACACTGTTCCCCTCCTGTGCCAATCCAATTCCCCCTCAAGCTGGTCGGCCGGCACATGCTGGCGCCCAGCATCGGCCATTACCAGTTCGTCCGTGACGACGGCCAGCCGCTGGATTTCCTGCCCGGCCAGTTCATTCAGATTCACTTCGACTACGCCGACGGCACCCCGGCCAAGCGCAGCTACTCGTTGGCCACCATCCACGATCACGCGCTGGGCCCGGGCGATGCGGTGGAAATCGCGGTCAGCTTCGTCCCCGGCGGTGCCGCCACAGCCCTGTTCGAGGGCATGGAACTGGGCGACCACGTCAGCGGCAGCGGCCCGTTCGGACGTTTCTGCCTGCAGCCGGGCGACCACAATGCCCGCTACCTGCTGATCGCCACCGGCACCGGCGTCACCCCGTACCGCTCGATGTTGCCGCAGCTGCGCACCGCCATGCAGGAGCGCGGCGTGGAAGTGGTGTTGCTGCAGGGCGCGCGCACGCCGGAAGAACTGCTGTACAGCGACGACTTCTATGCCTTCGCCGCCGCCAACCCGGGTTTCCGCTACCTGCCCTGCCTGTCGCGCGAGCTGCCGGAAAACCCGCATGCCGATGTCCGCAAGGGCTATGTGCAACAGCAGCTGGCCGAGATCGCGCCGGACCCGGCCCGTGACATCGCCTACCTGTGCGGCAACCCGGACATGGTCGATACCTGCGTGGAAGCGCTGAAGCAGGCCGGTCTGCCGATGCCGCAGATCCGCCGCGAGAAGTACGTCAGCTCAGCCCCGCCGAAGCCTCCCATCGAGCGCAGCTGAGCAGCCTCCTGATTGGCGGAACGCTTGCAGCCTGCCGCCACGACAGCGCGTTCCGCCGGCTGCAATGCGCGCAGCCGCGTGCCGGAGCAAGCCCTTTGCCTGGCTGCAGCCGTGCAGCCGAGGCAAAACGAAGGGGGCGATGGGGGCCAAGCGCTGCAAGGCAGCGTGGGGCGTGTCTTGCCGCAAGAACGGATTGCTTCGAAACTGCCTCTTTGGAGGGCAGTTCATGCAGGACAACAGCGTCATCCACTTCATCAAGCCCTGTCGCCGCTTCGACGAGGGTCCCCGGCAACTGACGCCAGCTTATGCACGTGCGCAGGCGGCACAGGGGCGCGTGGTGCAGGTGAACCTGGACAACTGTTCGTTGCAGAGGATGGAGCGGCTACCTGAGAAGCCCCGCCTGGAGGATGCCGAAGCGGTTGGCCTGCTGCCGTTGGTGGAGCTTCTGCAGAATGCGCCCCTGGCCTTGACTGCCATCGGTCTGGACGAAATGCCGGATCGCTGGGTAGGCGGTGCGATCAATGCCTATCAACGCTTCTGCGCGGCGTTCTGGACCGGCCACCAGGACGATGCAGAGGCCACGCAGCGGACCTTCGATCCGTTGTCGACGGCTCGAACGCTGCAGTTCGATGACCTGCCGGAGGGCTCCCGGCTTGCCTATGGCGGTGCTTATGTCGCCTTGTTGCAGATGCAGCGGATCAGCCACGGATTTCCTGCGATGGCAGATGCAAAGAAATTCGAGGCCTATCTGCACAGCATCATCGGCTCGTTGAATATCGTCAGTGCCTTCGAGCTGGAGATTGCAAAGTATGCGTTCTGGACGCCTGCCGAACCGGAGGTCCACAGGTTGCCGGACCGAGTGCGCTCGAGGCGCAGGGACATCGCGGAGAACTTCACCAAACTCCAGCGCAGCGTCGAGAAGTGCAGGTCTGCGGCACTCAACGGCGCGATCGATCTGTATTGGCTCAGCGGCGCAAATCTTGCCGAGGACATCGGCTTGAGCCTGGGACTCGGTGCAGTGCGGTTGCCGGTGGATGCGTGGGTGGGAACCAATGACGTCAAGCTTTATCGGATTTGCGAGGACATCCACTCTGTCAGCGGCTATGCATCAACAATGATGCGGCTTGCCACAGCCCGCGAGCCGGAAATGTCGCGATTCCGCTACTGGTCGGAGGTGGACCGCATGAGCAAGGACGTGATGCTGTATCGCGCGCAGACCCAAACGGATGAAAACCAGGACCGGCTGGGAAGGATCGATGCTGCTGCCCTGCTGGAGGGAGAGTTGCGACAGCTGCTGGCGGCTGGCAATCGGTGAGGGTGCCGAGACAGTGGCTGGCCTGTTGCTGGTGATGTAAAGGAAGCTTGACATTGGTCGGCGCGTAGCGGCAGGATGTGTCAAGCGTGCTTTACAGGAGTTGGGCCATGCGTTGTTGCAGTTGTCTTGTTTGTTCCGTGGCAACGGACTCCGTTGCCAGCCGGCGTGTCGGCAACCGGCGTGCTGTTCATCGGCATGCTGTCAGCCGGTTTGTTGCCGCACCGCGCGGCCCACAACTGCTGCCGCAGGGAACGGGCCGATGAGCCGCAATTTTTGGACGCTCGGCATGCTGATCGCCGCCGCTGCATTCACCTTGGTCGCATGCGCGCTGCTGCTGTGGCAGCCGATGGGCGCGCAGCCGCAAGTCAGCGGCATCCTGTTTGGTATCGCCCTGGGCCTGGCAATCGCAGCACTGCTGCGCTGGCTGATGCCCGCTGGCTGCGATGCCGCACCGGCCAAGCTGCGCAAGCGCTATACCCGCGAGGTGATGCTGGCGATGGGCGGCTATGTGGTGTTGCTGGTGCTGTCGATCCTGCTGCTCAAGCGGGTCGAGGACGGCCTGCTGCGCGCCTTGATCGCCTTGTTGCCGGTGCCACCGATGATGCTGGTGCTGCGGGCGATGATCCGCTACATCCGCGATGCCGATGAGCTGCAACAGCGCATCGAACTGGAGGCGGTGAGCTTTGCTACGGCGTTCGTTTCGTTGATCTACCTGACAGGCGGATTCCTGCAGTCGGCCAAGGTCATCGATGTGCCGTCCAACGTGGCGATGATCTGGGTGTTCCCCTTTGTCTGCCTGTCATACGGGCTGGCCAAGGCCGTGGTCGCACGGCGCTATCACTGAGCCGCGGCGATGGATAACCGATTGCGCGAGCTGCGCGAAGGCAAGGGCTGGTCGCAGGGTGAACTGGCCGAGCAGCTGGAGGTTTCCCGACAGACGGTCAATGCACTGGAGACCGGCAAGTACGACCCCAGCCTGCCGCTGGCGTTTCGCATTGCCCGGCTGTTTGAAAGCCGGATTGAAGATATTTTCTTTCCTGAAGTCACATAGCTGCCGCGCCCGCGTCTGGATGCAGGCAGATCCGTTTTTTCCTTGAACCGTGAGGGGCTGTTCCGATGATGTCCCGCAAGACCCAAACCATCCTCGCCCTGGCCGTGATCGCCGGCATTGTCGGCTACCGCCTGGTGCGGTCACCCGATACGCCTGCGCCCGCTGCCGCCGGGGCCGCGCCCGTAACGGCTGTGGCCGGCAAGCCACAGACGCTGGGCAGCTTGAGCTTCCAACCCTGCAGCCTGAGCTCGGACGGCAGCCACGACAGCCTGGAAGCGCAGTGCGCCACGCTGGAAGTGCCGGAAGACCGGGCCAATCCGCAGGGCCGCAAGATCGCGCTGAACATCGCCTGGGTCGCACCGGAGAAGGAAACCGACCTGCAGCCGGACCCGGTGTTCTTCCTCGCCGGTGGCCCTGGCCAGGCGGCGGTTGCCACCTATCCCCAGGTGGACGCGGCCTTCGCCGAGGTGCGCAAGCATCGCAACGTCATCCTGGTGGACCAGCGGGGTACCGGCAAGTCGAACCTGCTGGCCTGCGACACACCTGAGGACGCCGACTTCAGCGCAACGGCGATGCAGGCGGCCGCGCAGAACTGCGCCACCCAGCTGTCGCAGAAGGCGGACCTGCGCTTCTACACCACCACCGATGCGGTGGCGGACCTGGATACCGTGCGCCAGGCCATTGGCGCTGCGCAGATCAACCTGGTCGGGGTCAGCTACGGCACCCGCGTGGCCCAGCAGTACGCCATGCGCCATCCGCAGACCACGCGCAGCATCGTGCTCGACTCGGTGGTACCGAACAGCCTGCAGCTGGGCAATATCTTCGCGCGCAACCTGGATGATGCACTGGCGCTGCAGTTCGCCCAATGCACCAGGACCACCTCGTGCAAGGACAAGCTGGGTGACCCGCGTGCCGAGCTGGACGTGTTGCTGGCCAGGCTGCGCGCGCAGCCGGTAACGGTGCGGTACCGCGACGCCAGCACCGGCGAACAGCAGGAAGGCGAGCTGCGTGCAGAAACCGTTGCCGGCCTGGTGCGCATGTATGCCTACATGCCGGCTGCCGGCGCGCTGCTGCCCAAGCTCATCCATGAAGCCAATGGCGGCCGCTACGACAACCTGATGGCGCTGACGCAGATGCTGCAGGGCGAGATGAAGGACGCCATGGCGATGGGCATGCAGTTGTCGGTGGTGTGCAGCGAGGACAACGAAGGCATGGTTGCCAGCGCAGGCGATGAAGACACCGTGCTCGGCAAGCAGATGGCCGAGTCCATGGCTGCGATGTGTGCCAGCTGGCCCAAGGGCACGGCGCCGGCCGACTTCCACAAGCCGCTGGCCGGCAAGGTGCCGGCGCTGGTGCTGGAAGGCGAGTTCGACCCGGTGACCCCGCCGCGCTACGGCGAGGAGGTGGTCAAGCACCTGGATAACGCACGCCTGTTCGTGCTGCGCGGCCAGGGCCACAACGTGATTGGCGCCGGCTGCATGCCCAAGCTGTTCGCGCAGTTCATCGAGAAGACCGACCCGAAGGCGCTCGATGGTGCCTGCCTTGAGAAGCTCAACTACGTGCCGCCGTTCACCAGCTTCAATGGCTGGGAACCGTGACATCACCGCATCACTGAGGAATCCGCTTCCATGATCGTTGCAGAACGACTCCGCAAGACCTTCCCCGGCAAGGGCAAGGACAAGACGCCAGTGATCGCCGTGGATGACGTGGGCTTCACCGCCCATGACGGCCAGATCACCGGCCTGCTCGGCCCCAACGGCGCCGGCAAGACCACCACCCTGCGCATGCTGTATACCTTGATGACGCCGGAGAGCGGCCGCGTGCTGGTCGATGGCGTCGACGCCGCCGTCGACCCGAATGCCGTGCGCCGCAGCCTCGGCGTATTGCCGGATGCACGCGGCGTGTACAAGCGCCTGACCGCCCGCGAGAACATCGACTACTTCGGTGAATTGCATGGCATGAGTTCGGCCGCCATCGTCGAGCGCACCGCGCGCCTGGCCAAGGCGTTGCAGATGGAGGATTTCCTCGATCGTGCCACCGAGGGCTTCAGCCAGGGCCAGCGCACCAAGACCGCCATCGCCCGGGCACTGATCCATGACCCGCGCAACGTCATCCTCGACGAGCCGACCAACGGCCTGGACGTGATGACCACCCGTGGCCTGCGTGGCTTCCTCAAGGAACTGCGCGAGGAAGGCCGCTGCGTGATTTTCTCCAGCCACATCATGCAGGAGGTCGCCGCGCTGTGTGACCGCATCGTGATCGTCGCGCAGGGCAGGGTGGTTGCCCAGGGCACACCGGAGGAACTGCGTGAGCAGGCCCATGAGAGCAACCTGGAAGACGCGTTCGTGAAACTGATCGGCAGCGAGGAGGGCCTGCACGCATGAGCCAGACTGGATATTTCCGCGCCATCTTCACGGTGATGCGCAAGGAGCTGCGTGATTTCGCCCGTGATCGCCGCACTTTCCTGTTGACGTTGTTGACCGCGCCGCTGCTGTACCCCTTGCTGTTCCTGGGCATGAACAAGCTCACCAACCTGCGTGCCGAGACGCAGTTGGAGAAGGACTTGAGCATCCCGGTGGTGGGCATTGCCCGTGCGCCGAACCTGGTCGCTTTCCTGGCCAGTCGCGGTATCAATGCCACCGAAGCACCGGCGGATATCGAAGCGCTGATCCGCAGCCAGCGCGAAGACCTCGCCCTGGTCATCGACGAGAACTTCGCTGCCGACTGGAAGGCCGGCAAACCCGCGAAGGTCGAAATTGTCGCCGATACCACGCGTCGTACCGGGGAGGTGCAGATCGCACGGGTCCGCAGTGTGTTGTCGGCCTATGGGCAGTCGGTAGGTGCGTTGCGTTTGCTGGCACGTGGCGTCAATCCGGCGGTGGCCGCACCGGTCAATGTCGGCACCCGCGATCTGGCAACGGCCGAAGCCAAGCGCGGCATTTTCCTGTCGGTGGTGCTGCCGCTGGTGCTGATGCTGTTCGCTTTCATCGGCGGCTCGCACCTGGCCATGGACACCACTGCCGGTGAGCGCGAGCGGCAGTCGCTGGAACCCTTGCTGGCCACGCCGGCAGCACGCGGCGCGCTGGTCAGCGGCAAGATGCTGGCTGCTGTGGTGTTGGGTCTGGCCTCGATGCTGTTGATCCTGGTGTCGTTCAAGATCAGTGCCAGCATTGGCGGCGGTGCGGCGCGCTCGCTGGACGTGAGCTTCGCGGCGATGGGCAAGCTGCTGGTGATCCTGCTGCCGCTGGTGCTGATAGGCACCGCGCTGCTGACCTGTCTGTCGGCCAGTTCCAAGAGCATGAAGGAAGCGCAGAGCCATATGGTCTGGCTGATGTTGCTGCCGATGCTGCCGGGCTATGCGCTGATGGCCTACCCGCTGAAGGACACCCAGCTGTGGCAGTACGCGGTGCCGTTCCTGTCGCAGAACCAGATGCTGGTGAAAGTGACGCGTGGCGAGATGCCATCGGCCACCCAATGGGCGGTATACCTGACCGCCTCGGTACTGCTGGCAGTGTTGTTGTGGGCGGTCGCGGTATGGCGTTACCGGCAGGAGCGCCTGGCAATCTCCGGCTGACAAGACGCATCTGTAGTGCCGAGCCATGCTCGGCTGGGGCTTTACCGGTAAGGCTCCTGCCGAGCACGGCTCGGCACTACCAGAACAACAAAGGCCCGGATCGCTCCGGGCCTTTGCTTTTGCTTCACCTGTAGCGCCGAGCCATGCTCGGCTGGGGCTTTACCGGTAAGGCTCCTGCCGAGCAC
>NZ_JBXFWM010000093.1:0-12609 GCF_056856655.1 Stenotrophomonas sp. STEN033 | reverse complement strand
CCTCAAAGCCATGCACCTGATGATGTCCCTGCTTCGCGGCTGACGCCGCTCCTACAAGAACAATCCGATGCCAGAGTCAGGCATCTGGTTAGGCGTGACTCAAAGCTCCAGTGAATCGAATTGCTGTTCAAGCGGATAAAAAAAGGCGCAGCCTGATGGCTGCGCCCATGCGTATCACCGACGGGAGAGAGTTGCGTCGGCTAACGCCTTACTCACTTCACCTCGAACTGCTGCGGCATGCCGGCCGCCTTGCCATCAACGGTGACGTCAGCGGTGTACTTGCCAGCCGGCCACGGCGTTGCCTTGGTGAATTCGATGTTGGTGGTGCCGGTGTCGGTGGCATTGAGCGTGGCGCTCTGCTCACCGGCCACCTGTCCATCCTGGTAGGTCAACTTGGCAGCCACCGGCACATTGCTGGCCGTGCCGCTGGTCTTGACCGAAACAATGATCTTGTCCTTGGCTGCCAGTACCGCGACCGGCGCCACCGACATATCGGCTGCTGCCGCATTACCGACAGTCACCGCGGTCACCGCAAGAACCGGCGCAGCGGGTGCCGACTCGACCATCGGAGCCGGGGCGGTCGCAGCGGGCGGCGGCGGAGCCGGCGCAGCTTCTTCCTTCTTCTTGCAACCAACCAGTGCCACGGCACCGACCACGGCGATCATCAGGGCACTGCTAAGCGACGTCTTCTTCATGAATTGCTCCGAATCTGGTTTGAAGGTGCGTACGTATTGGCGCAGGGATCAGCCTTGGCGCGCCGGAATCTTCAGCGTCTGCCCCGGGCGGATCTTGTCCGGGTCATCGAGGACATCACGGTTGGCATCGAAGATCTTCTTCCATGCGTTGCCGTCGCCAAGCAGCTTCTTGGCGATCTTGGAGAGGCTGTCGCCACTCTGCACCGTGTACTGCTGCTCCCCGACGATCTCTTCGGTACTGGTCACGGTCGCCGTCACATCGGAGAAATCGGCTTTCTGCACCACCTGTTCGGTGCTGGTGACGGTACCGGTGACATCGGAAAAATCGGCTTTCTTATCAGTACTGCTCATCCAGGCGGCTCCTCCGTGACTGACGGGAAGCAACGATTGCACGACGCCTGTTAAGGTTTCATCGTGCCAACGTAAAAACCAGCGTACGCAGCTGAATGTTTATTGACGCAGATCCCGGATCGGGAGGCTGGCAGCCATGCCGGGGCTGGCCCGACGCGGGTTGATGTCCAGGCCGCCACGGCGGGTATAGCGAGCCTCGACCTCCAGCATGCCGGGCTGGCAGTGCTGACCAAGCTCCAGGAAGATCCGCTCCACGCATTGTTCATGGAATTCGGCATGGTCACGGTAGCTGACCAGATAACGCAGCAGCCCTTCGCGGTCGATGCGCGGGCCGTGGTAACGGATGCTGACGCTGGCCCAGTCTGGCTGACCGGTCACCGGGCAATTGGACTTGAGCAATGCCGAGACCAGGGTTTCGTCCACCACGGTAGCGGCATCCGCCGACAGCACGCTGGCATCCGGTGGGCCATAGCTGTCGATGGCGACATCCAGATGATCGATGCTTTCGCCCGGCGCCCGCGCGACCGCTGGCAGGCCGAATTCGACCCGTACATCGGCACCGGCACAGGTCGACAGGTCAGTGACAATGCGCTCACGCACCGCCTCGGCCCGATTGAAGCGCGCGCCGTTGAGCGAGTTCAGGTACAGCTTGAGCGACTTGGATTCGATCAGGTTCGGCGAGGTCGCCGGCACGTACAAGGTGGCGGTTTCCACGCAGGGCTTGCCACGCGCGTCCAGCCAGCCCAGCTCATAGATATGCCAGCGGTCCTCGCCGACGAACGGCAGTTCGCTGCCCAGGCCGATCTCGGCACGGGCGCCGGCGCGCGGGATCGGGAACAGCAGACTGGCGTCGTACTGGCGGGGGTAGTCGACCTCACGGCCGAGGCTGGAATCTTGGGGAGTGTTCATCGGCGCCATTGTAATTGCGCCAGCTTGAGCGCCGGATATACCGGCGCGCCGTTTCGATGAGGACAGGTGCAGCCTGCTGCTTCAGTTCAGCAACCGCTGCCACCAGGACTTGCCCGCCTTGGCCTGCGGTATCTCCTCGCTGACCAGCCGCATCACCTCCCGCTCCGGGTCCAGCGCTGACGGACCGTAGACCACGCGGATGCGTTCATCTTCGGTCGCGCCAAGGGTGTCGCCATCACTGATGACCATGCCGTTCTCGATCAGGTAATCGACGATGCCGGTGAGCCGGCTGAACACGCCCTCGGCGCTGTCGGCGGTCTCGGGAATCTCGATGTCCATCAGGCCCAGCATGTCCATGCCACGGGTATGGCCGGTCATCACCCCATCCGGACGCGCGCCCACGTTGATTGCCACCCAGGCAATCGGCAGCGGTTCGGGCAGGGTGGCCTGGGTCAGCTCGCGGAACAGGCCCGGCAGCACGACATGATTGGCACTACCGAAGTAGACCGCCTGGATGCTGTTGGACACGGCGACGGCCGAGGCCAGTACACGGCTGAGCAATGCTGCCTGTGCGACCAGATTGGGTTCCTGGCCGTCGTCGCTGAAGCGCATCACCGTCACGATGGTGTGCGCGGCGTATTCCACCGGCGCCGGCGTCGCATCCGGCCACAGCCGGCTGTGTGCGCAGATCTGCGCGATGTCATCGCCGATCTGCAGCGGGATGGGCATCAACGCAATCAGGTAGTCGGCGTACTCCAGGCATTGCATTGGCGCATCGTCGCCATCGGCGTTCGTGTCCTCATCGCCAGCAGACGGGGCCTCGCCCAGCCGCAGCAGCGACTGGTCCAGGTCGGGCCAATCGTTGCGCATCTGCGCGAGCAGGGCGTCGGCGGTGAGCTGAGGGTCGAGCTGCGACTGCAGCAGCATGGCCAGGCTGGCACTCATGGGGCTACTTCTTCCTTGTAGGTAAGCCCCTGACACTACCCGGACTCAGCCCGCCTTGTCACCGTGCAGGTAATCCAGCGACACCTGCAACAGCGCGCGCAGACCTACATCCAGCGCCTTCTCGTCGAGCAGAAACTTGGGCGAGTGATTGCTGGGCGCGGTGGCCGGATCGATACCGGCACCGGTGGAGCCGACGAAGAAGAACATCGACGGCACCTGCTGTGCGTACAGCGAGAAGTCCTCCGAGCCCATCTGCAGTGGCGGCTCATAGACATTGGCCTTGCCCACCACCGCCTGCAGGCTGGGCAGCATGCGCGCGGTCAGTGCAGGATCGTTGACGGTGGCCGGATTGCCGTCCTTCTCGTAGATGTCGGTGACCGCGGTGGCACCGTGGGCGGCAGCGGTGTGTTCGGCGACATTGCGCAGATCGGCGAAGATCTGCTTGCGCATGTCCGGGTCAAAGGTGCGGATGGTGCCGACCATCTCCACCGAGTCGGGAATGATGTTGTAGCGGATGCCGCCCTTGATCGCGCCGAAGGTAAGCACAGCCGGCTGCTTGGACAAGTTGGCGCGACGGCTGACGATGGTCTGCGCGGTACCAATCAGGTCAGAGGCCGCAACAATCGGGTCAACCCCGTTCCACGGCGCCGAGCCATGCGTCTGGCGACCGTTGACGGTGATGCCGAAGCGGTCGGAGGCGGCCATCAGCGGACCACCGCGCACGGCGATCTGGCCCGCCTGCACACTGGAGAACACGTGCAGGCCAAACACCGCCTCCGGCTTGAAGTCCTTGAACAGGCCTTCCTTCAGCATCAGGTCGGCACCGCCCTGCTCCGGCGGTGGTGCGCCTTCCTCGGCGGGCTGGAAGATCAGCATCACTTCCCCGGGCAGCTTGTCGCGCATCGCGACCAAAGCGTCGGCCACGCCCAGCAGGGTTGCGGTGTGTGCGTCATGGCCGCAGGCATGCATCACACCGACCTGCTCGCCGCGGTACTCGGCGGTGGCCTTGGAGGCGAACGGCAGGCCGGTCTGCTCGGTGACCGGCAGCGCGTCCATGTCGGCACGCAAGGCGATCTTCGGGCCGGGCAGGCCGCCCTTGATGATGGCGACCACGCCGTGCACGGCCACGCCGGTCTTCGGGTTCAGGCCCATCGCGCGCAGGCGCTCGGCGACCTTGGCGGCGGTGCGTTCTTCGCGATTGGAGAGTTCCGGATGGGCATGGAAGTCGCGACGCCAGTCCACCACCTGCTGCTGCAGGCGACTGGCGGCTGCCGCCACCTCCGGCCGCTGTGCGGCATCCTGGGCCTGCGCCAGCGGGGCAAGGGCGCAAAGCAAGGCAGACAGCAACACAGTCTTGCGGGCCATCAGCAACTCTCCTTCCAATCGGGGACCGGGTGAATGTAAGCCCATCATGGGCCAAGCGGCCGCCGCCAGGGAACCGGCACGCTGTAAGCAATCCACGGTAGTGCCGAGCCATGCTCGGCAGGGCGTTCCTCGCAACCCACCAACATGCAGGGCCCCATGTAGTGCCGAGCCATGCTCGGCAAGGCGTTCCTCGCAACCCGTCAGCTTGTAGGAGCGGCGTCAGCCGCGAAGCTGATGGTTCGCCAGATCACAGACCAATGGGTGACTCCCAATGTTTCGGCTTCGCGGCTGACGCCGCTCCCACAGCATTCCTGCAGGTTGATGCGACGCTGGGAAGGCCCCAGCCGAGCATGGCTCGGCACTACAACATCAGGTCAACCGATGCCGCGATGGAACGTTCATCACCTGCACGGGTCTGTATGCGTGGCCCATCGGTCATGCCTCCCAGACCACAGGCGCGGCGGTATCCTCTGCGCCTTGATCGTTCTCCCCCTATCGGTTCCTCAGGAGTTTTCGCATGTCGCGTTTCTGGAAGATCGTACTGCTGGTCATTGCAGTACTGCTGGTGGCCGGTATCGGCTATCGGGTGATGGGGGGCGGCAAGCAGAAGGCCGGTGCTGCGCAGTCTGGCATGAGCCAGGGAGGCAGGGGCCAGCAGGACAAGGATCCCGTGCCGGTCACCGCCGTCAGCGCGGAGAAGAAGGACGTGCCGGTCTACCTGACCGCACAGGGCACGGTGACCGCATTCAACACCGTCACGGTCAGCCCGCAGGTCGGCGGTCAGCTGCTCAGCGTCAACTTCCGCGAAGGCCAGGCGGTCAAGAAGGGTGACCTGCTGGCGCAGATCGACCCGCGCACCTTCCAGGCCCAGTATGACCAGGCCATCGCCAGCAAGCGCCAGAACGAGGCGCTACTGGCCACCGCGCAGTCCAACTACGCACGCTCCAACTCGCCGGAATACCGCCAGTTCGTGGCGCAGACCGACCTGACCACGCTGCGCAACCAGGTCGCCCAGTACCAGGCCGCCGTGGCCGCCTCGCAGGCATCGGCCGCGCAGGCCAAGGTGCAGCTGGACTACACCCGCATCACCTCGCCGATCAACGGCATCGCCGGCATCCGCGCGGTCGACCCGGGCAATGTGGTCAGCGCCGGCAGCCAGATCGTCACCGTGACCCAGCTGCAGCCGGCCTATGTGCTGTTCAACCTGCCCGAGCAGCAGCTCGACGCAGTGCGCAGCGCACAGGCCGCAGGCCCGTTGCAGACCGCCACCCTGGACCGCGAAGGCGGCAGCGTGGTCAATGCCGACGGCGTGTTGCAGGTGGTGGACAACCAGATCAGCAGCAGCAGCGGCACCTTCCGCCTGCGCGCCCAGTTCCCCAATGCCAACGATGCGCTGTGGCCAGGCCAGTTCGTCAACGTGCAGATGAAGCTCAATGTGCTGCCGGGCGCGATCGTGGTACCGGCCGAAGCAGTGCAGCGCAGCAGCACCAGCGATTTCGTCTACCTGATCAAGCCCGACAACACCGTCACCCTGCGTAATGTGGTGCAGGGCGGCCAGGTCGACGACAGCCACGTGGTGATCAGCAGCGGCCTGCAGGCGGGCGACAAGGTCGTCACCGAAGGCCAGTTCCGCTTGAAGGAAGGCAGCAAGGTCAACGCGCTCGCACCGGGACAGGCACCGCCGGCACCGACTGAAGAACAGCTCAAGGCGGCCAGCCAGAAGGGCAACCGTGGTGGACGGGGTGGCCCGCCGCGCTGAGGCGTTGGCCGGCACCCGCCTCCCCTCCCCCGCACCAGGAACCGACCGTGGGCTTTTCGACTATCTTCATCCGGCGCCCGATCGCCACCTCCCTGTTGATGATCGGGCTGATGCTGCTGGGCATCCTCGGTTACCAACGCCTGCCGGTTGCGGCCCTGCCCGAGATCGAAGCGCCCAGTCTGGTGGTGACCACCCAGTACCCGGGTGCCAGCGCGCAGACCATGGCCTCGCTGGTGACCACGCCGCTGGAGCGGCAGCTGGGGCAGATTTCCGGGCTGGACATGATGACCTCCGATTCGTCGGCAGGCCTGTCCAGCATCGTGCTGCAGTTCTCGATGGAACGCGATCTGGATACCGCCGCGCAGGACGTGCAGGCGGCCATCCGCCAGGCCACCCTGCCCAGCTCGCTGCCCTACCAGCCGGTCTACAACCGGGTGAATCCGGCCGATGCGCCGATCCTGACCCTGAAGCTGGCCTCGGACACGCGCCCGCTGCGTGAGGTCAACGACCTCGCCGACTCCATCCTCGCCCAACGCCTGTCGCAGACCGACGGCGTCGGTCTGGTCTCCATCGCCGGCAATGTGCGCCCGGCGGTGCGCATCCAGGTCAACCCGGCGCAGCTGGCCAACATGGGCATGACCCTGGAAGACCTGCGCAGTGCGCTGACCCAGGCCAACGTCAACGCGCCCAAGGGCTCGCTCAACGGCAAGACGCAGAGCTATACGCTGTCCACCAACGACCAGCTCAGCGACGCGGCCGACTACAACGACATCATCATCCGCTACCAGAACGGCGCGCCGGTGCGCCTGCGGGACGTCGCCAAAGTGGTCGACGGGGTGGAGAACGACCAGCTCGCCGCCTGGGCCGATGGCAAGCCGGCCGTGCTGCTGGAAGTACGCCGCCAGCCCGGTGCCAACATCGTCAAGACGGTGGAGAACATCCGCCAGATCCTGCCCAACCTGCAGGGCATGCTGCCGGCCGACGTAAAGCTCGATGTGTTTTCCGACCGCACCGTCACCATCCGCGCCTCGGTGCACGACGTGCAGTTCACCCTGGTGCTCACCATCTGCCTGGTGGTGGCGGTGATCTTCGTGTTCCTGCGTCGGCTGTGGGCGACGGTGATCCCCTCGGTGGCGGTACCGCTGTCGCTGCTTGGCACGTTCGGGGTGATGGCCTTCGCCGGCATGTCGCTGGACAACCTGTCGCTGATGGCGCTGACCGTGGCCACCGGCTTCGTGGTCGACGATGCGATCGTGATGATCGAGAACATCGTGCGCTATATCGAACAGGGCAAGGACGGCCAGGAAGCGGCGGAAGTCGGCTCCCGCGAAATCGGCTTCACCGTGCTGTCGTTGACGGTGTCCTTGATCGCGGTATTCCTGCCGCTGATCCTGATGCCGGGCGTCACCGGTCGCCTGTTCCATGAGTTCGCCTGGGTGTTGTCGATTGCGGTGGCGATCTCGATGGTGATCTCGCTGACGCTGACGCCGATGATGTGCGCCTACCTGCTGAAGCCGGACGCACTGCCCGAGGGTGACGACGCCCACGAGCGGGCCGCAGCGGAAGGCAAGGTCACCGCCTGGTCGCGCCTGGTTGGCGTCTACGAACGCACCTTGGACTGGGTGCTGCACCACCAGCCGCTGACCCTGGGCATCGCCCTGGCCTCGGTCGCGCTGACCGTGCTTCTGTACATGGTGATCCCCAAGGGCCTGCTGCCCGACCAGGACACCGGCATGATCACCGGCGTGGTCATCGCCGACCAGAACGTCGCCTTCGAGCAGATGCAGCAGCGCACCCAGGCGGTCGCCTCCACGCTGCAGGACGATGAAGCGGTTACCGGTGTCGCCGCCTACATCGGCGCCGGCAGCATGAACCCCACCCTCAACCAGGGCCAGCTGAGCATCGTGCTCAAGGACCGTGGTGATCGTGATGGGCTGGATGTGATCCTGCCGCGCCTGCAGGCCGCCGCCGCGCATATCCCCGGCGTCGCGCTGTACCTGAAGCCGGTGCAGGACGTGACCCTGGATACGCGCGTGGCCGCCACTGCCTACCAGTTCTCGCTGTCGGACATGGACAGCGCCGAGCTGGCCAAGCAGACCGAGCGTGTCACCGATGCCTTGCGCCGGCTGCCGGAACTGGCCGACGTCGACGACAACCTGGCCAACCACGGCCGTGCGCTACATGTGGAAGTGGACCGCGACAAGGCCAGCCGCTACGGCGTGCCGATGCAGACCATCGACGACACGCTGTACGACGCCTACGGCCAGCGCCAGATCTCGACCATCTTCACCCAGCTCAACCAGTACCGCGTGGTGCTGGAAGTGGCACCGGAGTTCCGCACCAGCGACGCACTGATGAACCATCTGGCGATCGGCAGCAACGGCAGCGGCACGCTCAGCGGCAGCAATGCCACCACCCTGGGCCAGGTGACCTCAAGCAACTCGTCCACCGCCACCGGCATCGGCAGTGCCAATACCGGCATCGCACTCGGCGCAGGCGGCAGCATCCCGCTGTCGGCGATTGCCAGCGCCAAGCCCGGCACCGCGCCGCTGATCGTCAGCCACCAGCAGCAGCTGCCATCGGCGACGATCTCGTTCAACCTGGCGCCGGGTTACTCCTTGTCCGAAGGCGTGGATGCGATCAACAAGGCAGTGGCCGAGCTGGAACTTCCACCACAGATGCAGGCGCAGTTCGTCGGCACCGCCGCCGAGTTCTCCAGCAGCCAGACCGACGTGATCCTGTTGCTGCTGGCCGCCATCGCGGTGATCTACATCGTGCTCGGCGTGCTGTACGAGAGCTGGATCCATCCGCTGACCATCATCTCGACCCTGCCACCGGCCGGCGTCGGTGCACTGCTGGCCCTGTACCTGTGCGGCATGAGCCTGTCGGTGGACGGCATCGTCGGCATCGTGTTGCTGATCGGCATCGTCAAGAAGAACGCGATCATGATGATCGACTTCGCGCTGGACGCGCAGCGCTCCGGCGCCAATGCCTATGACGCGATCCGCCGCGCCTGCCTGCTGCGTTTCCGGCCGATCATGATGACCACCGCCGCGGCCATGCTTGGCGCCCTGCCGCTGGCCCTTGGCACCGGTATCGGTTCGGAGCTGCGGCGGCCGCTGGGTGTGGCCATCGTCGGCGGCCTGCTGCTGTCGCAGCTGGTCACGCTGTACACCACGCCGGTGATCTATCTCTACTTCGAGCGTCTGTCCGAGTGGGCGGCCAAGCGCCGCGAACAACGCGCCGCTGCCCGCCTGCAGACGGCACGGTAAGCGCGGATGAACATCTCCGCGCCTTTCATCTCGCGCCCGATCGGCATCACCCTGCTGGCGATCGGCCTGTTCTTCGCCGGACTGGTCTGCTACCTGCGGCTGGGCGTTGCCGCCCTGCCCAACCTCGCCATCCCGGTGATCTTCGTGCAGGCCTCCAATACCGGTGCCGACGCCAACACCATGGCGGCCACGGTCACCGCGCCATTGGAGCGGCACCTGGGCCAGGTGCCGGGCATCGATACCATGCGTTCCAGCAGCAGCGATGGCCGCAGCATGGTGTTCCTGATGTTCAACACCAGCCGCGATATCGATTCGGCCGCACAGGACGTGCAGGCTGCGATCAACGCGGCCATGGCCGACCTGCCAGCCGGCATCAATACGCCGACGTACCAGAAAGCCAATCCCAACGACGATCCAGTGATCGCGCTGGCGTTGACCTCGGACACGCAGTCGGTAGCCGAGCTGTACAACACCGCCGACTCACTGCTGGCGCAGCGCCTGCGCCAGCTGCCCGGCGTCTCGCAGGTGGATATCGCCGGTGCTTCCACGCCAGCAGTGCGCGTCGACCTCAACCTGCGTGCGATGACCGCACTGGGCCTGAGCCCGGATGATCTGCGCAACGCGATGCGTGCGGCCAACGTCGCCTCGCCGCTGGGCTTCCTCAGCGACGGCAGCAGCCAGACCGCGATCATCCTCAACGACCAGATCCGCAAGGCTTCGGATTTCGCCAACGTCGCCATCTCCACCCACGATGGCGCGGTGGTGCGCTTGAAGGATGTGGCCACGGTCTACGACGGCCAGCAGGACGCATATCAAGCCGCGTGGTTCAACGGCAAGCGTGGGGTGCTGATGTATGTCTACCTGCGCAGCGGCGACAACCTGGTCGCTACCGTCGACCGGGTAAAGGCAGCCATTCCCTCGCTCACCGGCTATCTGGATGCAGGCAGCACGCTGACCCCGTACTTCGACCGCACCCCGACCATCCGCGCCTCGCTGGCCGAAGTGCAGATCACCTTGATGATCAGTCTGCTGATGGTGATCCTGACCATGGCGCTGTTCCTGCGCCGGCTGGCACCGACGCTTATTGCCGCCGTGACCGTCCCGCTGTCGCTGGCCGGTGCCGCGCTGGTGATGTACGCGCTGGACTTCACCCTCAACAACCTCACCCTGCTGGCGCTGGTGATTGCCATCGGCTTCGTCGTCGACGACGCCATCGTGGTGATCGAGAACGTCATGCGCCATCTCGACGAGGGCATGCCGCGACGGGAAGCAGCGATGGCAGGTGCGCGCGAGATCGGCTTCACCATCGTCTCGATCACCGCCTCGCTGATCGCGGTGTTCCTGCCGATCATCTTCGCCCAGGGCATGATCGGTGCGTTCTTCCGCGAGTTCACCCTGACCCTGGTTGCGGCCATCCTGGTCTCGGCGGTGGTCTCGCTCACCCTGACCCCGGCCCTGTGTGCACGCTTCCTGCATCCACATGCCGAAGGCGCACGCGATACCCGCACCAATCGCATGCTGGACCGCGTGCATGAGGGCATGCTCAAGGTCTATACGGTGGCACTGGACTTCTCGCTGCGCCACGCCCTGCTGCTATCGCTGACGCCGCTGTTGTTGATCGTGGCGACGTTCTACCTGGCGGGCTCGGTCAGCAAGGGCCAGTTCCCCGAGCAGGACACCGGCCTGATCTGGGGCCGCGCCAGCTCCAGTGCCACCGTCTCGTTCCAGGAAATGGCCGAACGCCAACGCCGGCTCAGCGATACCTTCCTGGCCGACCCGGCGGTGAAGATGGTTGGCTCGCGACTGGGCTCAAGCCGCCAGGGCAGCAGCGCACAGTTCAACATCGAGCTGCATACCGAGAAAGAAGGCCGCAAGGAGCCCACCAATGTGGTGGTCAGCCGGCTCAGCGCCAAAGCAGCGCAGTTCCCGGATCTGGATGTGCGTCTGCGCGCGATCCAGGACCTTCCCTCCGACGGCGGCGGTGGCGGCTCACAGGGCGCGCAGAACCGTGTGACCCTGCAGGGCAACGACGCCGAACAGCTGGCCGAATGGCTGCCCAAGCTGGTGACCGCGCTGAAGCAACATCCGCAACTGCGCGATGTCGGCTCCGACGTGGACAAGGGCGGCCTGATGCAGAAGATCGTCATCGACCGCGAGAAGGCCTCGCGCCTTGGCGTGACCATTGGTGCCATCGACGGCGCGCTGTACGGCGCCTTCGGCCAGCGCCAGATCTCCACCATCTATGCCGACCTCAACCAATATGGCGTGGTGGTCAATGCACTGCCCAGCCAGACCGGCAGCCCGGCCGCGATTGAAGACCTGTACGTGCCGTCCAAGAGCGGGCAGATGATTCCGCTGACCGCACTGGCCCATCAGGAAGCCGGTTTGGCACCGTCGCAGGTCACCCACCAGAACCAGTACACGGTGATGGACCTGAGCTACAACCTTGCACCGGGCGTAAGCAGCGGCGAGGGCGATGCCATCGTCAAATCGGTGATCGAAGGCCTGCGCATGCCCGGCGACATCCGCCAGGCCGCGCCCGGCGGCTTCCGCCAGGCGATGGACCCGGTGGCGATGCTGATGCTGATCATCGCCGCCATCGCCACGGTCTACATCGTGCTCGGCATGCTCTACGAGAACCTGGTGCATCCGGTGACCATCCTGTCCACGCTGCCAGCGGCGGGCATGGGTGCGCTGCTGGCCCTGTGGGTCACCAATACCGACCTGTCGATCATCTCGATGATCGCGCTGGTGTTGCTGATCGGCATCGTCAAGAAGAACGCGATCATGATGATCGACTTCGCCCTGGTCGCGCAGCGCGTGCACGGCAAGTCGCCGGCCGAAGCAGTGCGCGAAGCCAGCATCGTGCGTTTCCGTCCGATCATGATGACCACGATGGTCGCCATTCTTGCGGCACTACCGCTGGCGATTGGCCTGGGTGAAGGCTCCGAACTGCGCCGCCCGCTGGGCATCGCGATGATCGGCGGCCTGCTGATCTCGCAGAGCCTGACCCTGCTCAGCACGCCGGCGCTGTATGTGATTTTCTCCTGCCTGCAGCAGCATTGGCGCAACTGGCGCACACGCAGCAGGGAGCGCAAGCGCCTGCGCAAGCTGGCACGCGCGTGATCCCCCTCCCTTGCGCGCAGCGCAGGGGGTGAAGAAGGTCTGCTTGCGCGGCACTGCTGCGCGACCTGATGAATGACCGAAGGCTAGGCCTTCGGGCCGGACGGGCTGGGGAGGGAGGCTCTGGCTGCTGCTCTGGCTGCTGCTCTGGCTGCTGCTCTGGCTGCTGCTCTGGCTGCTGCTCTGGCTG
>NZ_JBXFWM010000092.1:0-12681 GCF_056856655.1 Stenotrophomonas sp. STEN033 | reverse complement strand
CATGCTCGGCAGAGGCCTTACCGGCATACGGGCTGTTGGCGCGGCTCCAGCGGCGAAGCTGGCTATGTTGCAATCATCGGTGTGTTGGCAATCTGATGGTTCGTGAGCTTCGCGGCTGACGCCGCTCCCACAACCGCTGGTTGGGTTGCGGGTAACGCCCCTTGCCGAGCATGGCTCGGCACTACCGGTCACTTCGCGTGGCGCTTCATCAGCTCGAGCAATACCTCGGCTTCCTGCGCGCGCTTGGCCGGGTCCTTTTCCGCGACGACATGGTCGCTCAGGTGCCCGGCCATCACTTCCAGCATCAGCCCGTGCATGGCGCCTTTGGCGGCGGCGATCTGCACCAGCACGCCGTCGCAGTCGTCGCCGCTTTCCAGTGCCTGTTCCAGGGCCGCTACCTGACCGGCGATGCGCCGCACCCGGGTCAGCAGCTTTTTCTTGTCGCGTTGGATATGAGCCATGGCTGGCATCATATACCCCTTGGGGGTATAGAATCACGCCGTCCTTCTTCCAACCCACCGCCATGCAACTCGACGCGCTCGCCCAATCCCGCCGCCACAGCCATGCTTTCAGCGAAGGCAATCCGATGGCGGAGAAGAACACCCGGCGCGCGATGGTGCTGACCATTGTGATGATGGTGATCGAGATCGCCGGCGGCTGGTGGTTCAACTCGATGGCGGTGCTGGCCGATGGCTGGCATATGAGCTCGCATGCGCTGGCGCTTGGTCTGGCGGCTTTTGCCTATGCCTGCGCGCGGCGTTACCGCGATGATCCACGCTTTGCCTTCGGGACCTGGAAGATCGAGATCCTGGCGGGGTTCACCAGCGCGATCCTGTTGCTGGGGGTTGCCGCGATCATGGCGTTCGAGTCCATCCTGCGCGTGTTCAAACCCAGTCCCATCCACTACCAGCAGGCCATTGCAATCGCGGTGGTCGGCTTGGCGGTGAACCTGCTGTGTGCATGGTGGCTGCGCGATCAACACCACCATCATGGTCACGACCACGGGCATGACCACCACGGGCATGGCGGCCACCACCACCATCATCACCATGATCTGAACCAGCGCTCGGCCTACCTGCATGTACTGGCCGATGCAGCGACCTCGGTGCTGGCGATCATCGCCCTGCTCGGTGGCCTGTACTTCGGCGCCTCCTGGCTGGACCCGCTGATGGGCATCGTTGGCGCGGTACTGGTGTCGGTCTGGGCCTGGGGTCTGATCAGGCAGACTGGCGGCGTGCTGCTGGATGCGGAGATGGACGCGCCGGTGGTGGCCGAGATCCGCGAGGCGGTGGAGCAGGGGGAGGTGCCTGCCCGGATCAGTGACCTGCATGTCTGGCAGGTTGGCCGTGGCCGCTACGCGTGCGCGATGGAAGTGGTGACCGAGACCATGGTGGCGCCGGAAGTGTTCCATCGCGCCTTGGCGATCCACGAGGAGATCGTGCACGTGACGGTCGAGGTGCGTAGTGCCGAGCCATGCTCGGCAGGGGCTTTACCTGTGCACCAGTTGTAGGAGCGGCGTAAGCCGCGAAGCCAACAACGCTGGAACAACCGATAAATTCGCGAGCTGATGGGCTGGTGGCTTCGCGGCTTACGCCGCTCCCACAACGGCGGACACGCTAACGGTAAAGCCCTTGCCGAGCATGGCTCGGCACTACGGCTTCGTTCGGTGGCGCTAGATCACCCGCAGGGTGATGGCTTTCAGTACCGCGCGGGTGCGGTCGCGGGTGTCGAGCTTGTCGAGGATGGTCGACACGTAGTTCTTCACCGTGCCTTCGGCCAGGAACAGGCTGCCGGCGATCTCGCGGTTGCTGTAGCCACCGGCCATCAGCCGCAGCACCGCGACTTCCTTCTGGCTGAACAACTCCTTCGGCGCGTCATCGGCGTGGTAGCGATAACGCTGCCGCACCGCATCGGTGCTGACCGGCTGCAACAAGGTCTGTCCGGCGATGGCACGCACGATGGCGTCATGCAGGTCCTCCGGTGCCGCATCCTTCAGCAGGAAACCCTGTGCGCCGGCTTCGGTGGCACGCAGCAGCAGGTCGCTCTCGTCGAAGGTGGTCAGGAACACGCATGGTGTTTGATCGCCGCGCCCGCGCAGGGCTTTCAAGGCCTGGATGCCGTCCAGGCCCGGCATGCGGATGTCCGACAGGATCAGCTGCACCGGCTGCTGTGCAATCTGTTCGAGCAGGGCGTCGCCGCTGTCGGCTTCGAACACGATGGTGATGCCAAGTTGCTGCAGCAGGGCGCGCAGGCCGGCGCGGATCAGGGCCTGGTCGTCGACCAGGGCAATGCGGGGGGATTCGTTCATGCGGGCAATTCCACACGAATCTGCAGGGCACCGGAAGCAGCACGTTGCAGCTGCAGGCTGCCGCCTTGTTGGTCCACGCGTTCGCGCATGCCGGTCAGGCCATTGCCAGGGCGTGGTTCGCCGCGCAACTGGCCATCGTCTTCCATCGCCAGCAGCAAGCGTCCGTCGCGGCGTTGCAGGGCAACCTGCAGCACCGTGGCGTCGCTGTGGCGGGCACTGTTGGTCAGCGCCTCCTGCACACAGCGCAGCAGGGTTTCGGCCTTGGCGGTATCGCTGAGCTGCACGTCGGCATCCAGCTGCAGTTGCAGGCGTGGGCGCGGCAAGGGTGCGGCCAGCGCGTGCAGGGCGGTATCCATGTCGAGTTGGCCGCTGTCGCGCAGGCAATGCACCACGGCGCGGATATCGCCCAGCAACTCGGCGGACAGTTGTTCGCACAGGGCCAGCTCGGGCGCTGCATCCGTGCGGCCGGCAAGCGCGCGCAGGTGCAGGCGCAGGGCAGTGAGTTTGTGCCCGGCGACATCATGCAGCTCACGCGACAAGCGCAGCCGTTCCACGTCGCGGGATCTTTCAGCGAGCAGGGCGCGGGTGGCCAGCAGGTCGGCGTTGACCAGCGCCAGCCGGTCGCGCGCCTGCTCGGCGCTGCGCGCGTAGTGCGTGGTGAGCATGGCGAAGGCCTGGAAGCCGGCGAAGATCAACACCACCGCAGCCGGGTGACTGTGCACGTCGCGCAGCACCAGGTACATGCCCAGGTTGACCAGCAGCATCACCACCAATGTGATGCGCAGTGGCCAACTCATTGCCACCTGGGCGGCCAGCATCACCAGCAGGGCGGGCGCGACGCCGCTGCTGGCGGCCAGGCGGATCACCGCCAGCGCTGCCGCTGCCTCGACCAGCAGCGCCACGCTGCGCTGCGGCGACGGGCGCTCGTAGCTGGCGGCAAACAGAAAGGCGAGCAGGAACAGCAGTGCACTGCCCCAGCGCAGGGCCATCTGCTCGCCGGAGCCATAGGGCAGGGTGGCCGCTACCGCCAGCCAGGTCAGCAGGCCGGCGAGGTTGAGCGGGTGCAGCAGCCTGTGCCAGCGCGAACGGGGAGTGATTTCCATGCACGCATGCTGGTGGGCGCAGGCCTCAGCGGCAAGGGGTATGCAGCAGAAAGTGACTTCCGGCAGGGTCGATCAATGACTGCCGCGACTGCTGTGGCCGCAGCGGCTCACGCACGCTGTGCACAGGCCATCGCACTCCGCCGGCCGTCACTGGAGAGAGCTTCCCCATGCCTGGATATTCCCTGATCGTCGCGCTGCATGTGCTGGCCGGCGTGGTCGCCCTGGCCGGCTTCTGGTCGGCGGCGTTCATGAAGAAGGGTTCGCCGCGGCATCGTGCGCTGGGCAAGGTGTATCTGGTAGCGATGGCGGTGATCGTGGTTACCGCGCTGCCGATCACCGTCCAGTTCGCTTTCTTCCGCCAGCAGCCGCTGTCGGCCTTGTTCCTGGCCTACCTGATGGCGATCACCGGCAACGCGACGTGGCTGGCCTGGCGCGCGGTCACCGACAAGCGCGATTGGAAGAAGCTGGTGTCACGGCCGGGTTGGCATCTGGCGGTGTGGCCGATGGTGATCCTGGCGCTGGTGGTTGTGGGCACCGGCATCCAGCATCGCCAGCCCTTGTTTCTGGGGTTCTCGTCGATTGGCCTGTGGGTGGGCTGGCGCATGCTGAAGTTCGCCCGCCGCGGGCCGTCGCGTCCGGATTGGGCGTTTCGCCAGCACTACCAGTCGATCCTGGGTGCCGGCATTGCTACCCATGTGGCGTTCCTCGGCATTGGCATGCGTCCGCTATGGCAGTGGCTGCGCAGCCACACCACGGTGCCGGCATTGCTGATCGAGCTGTTCCCGTGGGCGGCACCGTTGCTGGTGGCGGTAGCCGTTGGGCTCTATCTGGACCGCAAGTATGGTGGGCGGCGGGTGGCCAAGGTGGCAGCGGCGAAGGCGCAGTGAGCTGCCGCCGTCCCGAGACGTTTGGAAGTCCCCGGGTGCGCTTCGCTTACCCGGGCTACAGAGCACAGAAGCCGCCCTTGGGCGGCTTCTTCCGTTGCAGCGAGGTGGGCTGGCTCAGACGTCGCCGCCGTCGGCCCAGCCTTCGCCGCTGCCGCGCTGGAACACCGTGTCACCGTCCTGCACGTCGCCGGCAGGCAGATGTTCGGCGTCGGCCAGGCGGGCGTAGATCGGGGTGAAGTCCGGTTCGGTCGCGGCCATCAGCTGCTCGAAGCCGTCGATGACGAAATAGCTCTTCTGGAAGGTATCAATGCGGTAGCGGGTGCGCATGATCCGCTCCAGGTCAAAACCAATCCGGTTCGGTGCGGCCGACTCCAGCGAATACAGCGACTCACCCTTGGACGACACGATGCCGGCGCCATAGATGCGCAGGCCATCGGCGGTGTTGATCAGGCCGAACTCCACCGTGTACCAGTACAGGCGGGTCAGGTTCTGCAACGCATCCGGGCCGATCGCGTGGGCTTTGACGCCACCGCGGCCATAGGCGGCCATGTAGTCGGCGAACACCGGGTTCATCAGCAGCGGCACATGCCCGAACAGGTCGTGGAACAGGTCCGGTTCGGCGATGTAGTCGATCTGGTCCGGGCGGCGGATCCACCAGGTCACCGGGAAGCGGCGGTTGGCCAGGTGATCGAAGAAATCGAGTTCGGGCAGCAGGCCTTCCACGCCGACCAGGGTCCAGCCGGTGGCCGCGCCCAGCACTTCATTGAGCTGGTCGAAGCGCGGAATCATGTGCTCGCTCATGCCCATCTCGTCCTGGGCATCGAGGAATTCCTGGCAGGCACGGCCGACCAGCAGTTCGCGCTGGCGCTGGTACAAGGTGCTCCAGGTGGCATGGTCGTCGGCGCTGTAGCCGTCCCAGGGCTGCTCCACCACGGCGGTGGTATAGACCGGCACGTAACCCTTGTCGGTCTGCTGGTGTTCGACGCGGCGCGGGTTGGCTTCCATGGCGGCAGCTCCTGAAGGGAATAGATAACCGCATGGTAGGAAGCCTGCCGCGCAACAGGTGTGCGTAATTGCGCTGCCAGTCGGTTATGACGCAATATTGTTGCGTCCATTCAATGGTGCGGAGCAACAAAGATGGCGTCGGTGAATCTTGATCGCACGGATCTGCGGCTTCTGGTCGAAATCCAGCAGCATGGCCGCGCCACCAACGCCGAGCTCGCGGCGCGGGTGAATCTCTCGCCGTCGGCCTGCCTGCGGCGAGTGCAGCGGCTGGAAGCGGAAGGCGTGATCGCCGGTTACGGCGCACGGCTGGAGCCGCGCGCGATCGGGCTGGGCCTGCAGGCCTTCGTGCGCGTGCAGTTGTCCAAGCACGGCCAGGCGGCCATCGATCACTTCGTGCAGGCGGTGCAGCTATGGGATGAGGTGGTGGCCTGCCATGCGCTGACCGGCGACATGGACTATCTGCTGCAGGTCTACGTACGCGACCTGGACCACTTCTCGGAATTCCTGCTCGACAAGCTGCTCAACGCGGCCGGTGTTGCCGACGTCAATTCCAGCTTCGTGCTGCGCACGGTGAAGGAGTTCCGCGCCCTGCCGCTGTCGCAGCTGGGGCGGTGAAGAAGGGTTGGTGTTGCAGCTTTCAAGCCCCTCTCCCGCACGCGGGAGAGGGGTTGGGGTGAGGGCGCTTCTGCTGTTGAGCTCTTGATCTGAAGGTCTATCAGCTTCGCGGCTTACGCCGCTCCCACAAAAGACTCTGCTGCCCTGCCGTTGACCCTCAACGCGCGGGCGCGTTGCAGTTCTTCTCGATGCCGCGCAGCTTCTCGATGCGGCTGCGGCTGTCCTGGCAACGCTGGTGCGCTTCGGCCTGTACGGCCGCAGCACGTGCCTCGGCATTGCGTGCGGTGGCTAGACGCGCCTGTTGCAGGCGGGCAATACCCGCGCGGATCTGCGGCATCGCCGCCATCGCCGCCTTCTCGCCTTCGAGGATGGCGCGGCCACGCTGCTCGAAATCAGCCGCGCCGATGTCCAGCACCGCCGGGCGGATCACCACGTCGGCGCGTGCCAGTTCCTGCTCGCCCAGGCGCTGGCCCATGATGGTGATCGACTGGCCCACCGCACCCAGCAGGCCGGTCGGGCGCTGGCCGGTGGCGCGGCTGGAGATATCCACTGCGATAACGAACTCGGCCCCCAGCTGCTTGGCCGCATCCACCGGCACCGGGCTGACCACACCGCCGTCCACATAACTCTTGCCACCGATGATCACCGGCTCGAACACGCCGGGGATGGAGCTGGAAGCGCGCACCGCCTGGCCGACATTGCCGCGCACGAACACCGCGCGCTCACCGGTTTCCAGCTGCGTGGCAACTGCGGCGAAGGGCTTTTCAAGTTGTTCTGCGCGCTTGTTGCCGACCTGCGCGTTGACGTAGTCCTGCAGCTTCTGGCCCTGCACCAGGCCGCCGGAGAACAGGCGGATATCGCGGATGCTGGCTTCGTCCAGCGCGACGGCCTTCTGCTGCATCTGGAAGGCGTTCATGCCGCTGGCATACAGCGCACCCACTACGCTGCCAGCGCTGGTGCCGGACACCACCACCGGCTCAAAGCCGTTGGCTTCCAGCATCTTGATCACGCCGATATGGGCGAAACCCTTGGCTGCGCCGCCGCCCAATGCCACGCCGATCTTGACCGGCCTTACCGGCGTGGTCGGCTGCACCGCTGCCGGCGGAGTGGGCTTGGTGTTCTCGCCGCCACAGGCTGCCAGCAGACCGAACAAAGAGAGGGACAGCAGCAGACGGACGTTGCGCGCTTTCATGATGAACAGGGGGCGTTGGAAAGGGCGCCAGCATAGCGCTTTGCGCTGGGAGGACACCTGGCAGCAAGCGGAGCCGTTTAGGTGGGGCTGCGATTCGGGTTCAGTGTGTCGAGGGAATGAGATCGCCATCCCCGCGCAGGCGGGGATCGCTCCGGCTTTTGAGGCTACCGCTTGAGCAAAAGCAAAGGCAGGAGCGATTCCCGCCTGCGCGGGAATGACGAGCCAAAGCCCAAAGCCAAGCCCACGGTTACGCTGGGCTTGGCTCCAGCAAGCAATCAGAACTTGTTGTCGCCATCCAGCAAGCGGCCCAGCCCACCCAGCACCGAGCCCTCACCGCGGCTCTGCCCACCGCCCTGCGGTGCGGCGGCATACATGCGGCCGGCCAGGCGCGAGAACGGCAGCGATTGCAGCCAGACCTTGCCCGGCCCGGTCAGGGTCGCCAGGAACACGCCTTCGCCACCGAAGAACATGCTCTTCAGGCCGGCTACGCGACGCACGTCCATATCCACACCGGCGTGGTAAGCCACCACGCAGCCGGTATCCACGTCGATGCGCTCGCCTGCGGCCAGCTCGCGTTCCACCACGCAGCCGCCGGCGTGCACGAACACCCAGCCGTCGCCCTCGAGCTTCTGCATGATGAAACCTTCGCCGCCGAACAGGCCGGTCATCACCTTGCGCTGGAAATGCACACCCACCTGCACGCCGCGCGCGCCGGCCAGGAAGCTGTCCTTCTGGCAGATCAGCTTGCCACCGTGCTGGTCCAGTTTCATCGGGATCACGGTGCCGGGGTAGGGTGCGGCGAAGGCGACCTTGGCCTTGCCGTTGCCGGTGTGGGTGAACACGGTGGCGAACAGGCTCTCACCGGTGATCACGCGCTTGCCGGCCGACATCAGCTTGTCCATGAAGCCACCGCCCTGGCCCTCGTGGCGGCCGTCACCGAACACGGTGTCCATCTGTACCGTGGAATCCTTGAACATCAGTGCGCCGGCCTCGGCGATCGCGCTTTCGCCCGGGTCGAGTTCGATTTCCACGAACTGCATCTCATGCCCGATGATGCGGAAGTCGATATCGTCGGCACGGTTGCCCCTGCCACCCACCGGCGGCGGCGTCGGCGGCGGGCCGGCCTGGCCGCCGAAGTCGGCGATTTCGGTCACCGCCTGCCAGCCCTGCATGCCCTCGCGCCAGGCCAAGGCCTGGCGGCTGCCCTGGGCAAAACGGCGCGCGGCCTCGTCGTCCAAGGGGCCGACGCGGTCGGCCTGGCCGGGAATGTGGAAATACCATTGAGTCATGGCAAGGTGCCTGGGCGGGAAGGAAGCCCCAAGTCTATGCGGCGCCGGGGCCAGATACCCCTGACAGGCGTCATGCTGCTGAATACCTGAACGATTGCGATACGAATGTTGTACTGCAACAATTCCGTGCTAGGCGCAGTTCCCCATTCCTCCTCAACAGGCCCTTCTCCGCCATGTCCCCGACCCGTACCGTCCGCCGCCGCCTGCCGGCAGCGCATCCGCTGTTTGTCGCCGTTCTCGCCGTACTGCCACTTACCGCTGCCGCGCAGGATGCGACCCCGGCCCAGAAGGAAGCCGCCACGCTGGATGCGGTGAAGGTCACCGCCGCACGCAAGGTGGAAAACATCCAGGACGTGCCGGTGTCGATCAGCACCGTCAGCGGCGAGAAGCTCGACGCGCTGGCCTCCGGTGGTACCGACGTGCGTTACCTGTCCGGCCGCGTGCCCAGCCTGAACATCGAATCCTCGTTCGGCCGCGCCTTCCCGCGCTTCTACATCCGCGGTTACGGCAACACCGACTTCCGCCTCAACACCTCGCAGCCGGTCTCGCTGGTGTACGACGACATCGTGCAGGAAAACCCGATCCTCAAGGGCTTCCCGATCTTCGACGTGGAACAGGTGGAAGTGCTGCGCGGCCCGCAGGGTTCGCTGTTCGGCCGCAATACCCCGGCCGGCGTGGTCAAGTTCGACTCGGTGCGTCCGTCGCAGGAGTTCGAAGGCTATGGCAAGGTCGGCTACGGCAGCGACAACCTGTGGAACGTGGAAGCCGCCGTCGGTGGCGCTCTGAGCGCGCGCTGGTCGGCACGTGTGTCGGCCTTGTACCAGCGTCGCGACGATTGGGTGAAGAACACCGGCACCGGTCCGAATGACGGCCTGGAAGGCTATGACGAATCGGCCGTACGTGCGCAGTTCCTGTACGAGGGCGACAACTTCGAAGCGCTGCTGGGTGCGCACAAGCGTCACCTCAACGGCACCGCGCGCCTGTTCCGCGGCAACATCTTCAGGAAGGGCAGCAACGACTTCGTGCCCGGCTTCGACGAGAACAAGGTGTCGATCGACGGCCTGAACCACTCCGAGCTCGACAGCAGCGGTGCCAATGCGCGCCTGAGCTGGGACCTGGGCAACTACAAGCTGTCCTCGATCACCGGCTATGAAACCGTCGACACCTTCAGCGTCGGCGACATCGACGGCACGTCGGGTCCTTACTTCACGCCTGAGGTACCGTTTGCTTCGGAAACCGCCGATGGCATCCCCAGCCACTCGCAGTGGACCCAGGAGCTGCGCCTTGAATCGCAGAACGAAGGCCCGCTGAACTGGCAGGCCGGCGTGTTCTATTTCAAGGAAGACTACGACGTCGACAGCGTCAGCTACGACAGCACCAACGGCAGCAAGCAGGATGGCTTCCAGCGCATCAACCAGACCAATGATGCGTGGGCGGTGTTCGGCGGCCTGAACTTCCAGGCGACCGACAAGCTGGAACTGCGCGCCGGCGTGCGTTACACCGTCGACAAGAAGGACCTGAAGGTCAAGGATTACTGGAACACCGGCTTCTCGCCGTGCATTGCACCGACCCTGACCACGCCCCCGGGTATTGCCAAGTGCGACCTCGCCGGTCTGCTTGCCGCGCAGCAGGACGCCTATGCCAAGGGTGATGCTGTTGATCCCTACCTGTCGGCCTCGACCAAGGACAAGAAGTTCAACTGGGACTTCTCGGCCACCTACGCCGTCAACGACACCGTCAATGTCTACGGCCGCGTCGCCACCGGCTTCCGCGGCAGTTCGATCCAGTCGGCGGGTGCCTTCAACAACAAGACCGTGGCCGATCCGGAAACCGTGCTGTCGTTCGAGGCTGGCGTGAAGGCCGATTTCTGGGACAACCGTGCGCGCTTGAATGCCAGCGTCTACCACTACCGGGTCAAGGATCAGCAGCTGACCGCCGTGGGCGGCGCAGGCGGCAATGCCAACATCCTGCTGAATGCCGACAAGAGCGTGGGCCAGGGCTTCGAGCTGGATCTGCAGGCCTACCTGACCGACAACCTGCTGGTCACCCTGGGCAGCGGCTACAACCACACCGAGATCAAGGACTCCGATCTGAGCGTGGCGCCGTGCTTCTCCTGCACCGTGACCAATCCGGTCGTCAACGGCAAGGTGCTGATCAACGGCAATTCGCTGCCGCAGGCACCGGAGTGGACCCACAACATGACCGCACGCTGGTCGCTGCCGCTGGCTGATGGCACGCAGTTGTATGTGTTCACCGACTGGGCCTACCGCAGCGAAGTGAATTTCTTCCTGTACGAGTCCAAGGAATTCACCGGCAAGTCGCTGCTGGAAGGCGGCCTGCGCGTGGGTTACCAGTGGAATGATGGTGACTACGACGTGGCGCTGTACGGCCGCAACATCACCAACCAGATCCGCGCCACCGGCGGCATCGACTTCAACAACCTCACCGGCTTCATCAACGAACCGCGTCTGTGGGGCGTGGAGTTCAAGACCCGCTTCTAAGCGCAGGCTTGTGTGCTGCAACGCAGAAGGCGCGGAGCAATCCGCGCCTTCTGCATTCCTGTAGTGCCGAGCCATGCTCGGCAAGAGGCCTTGCAGATAGCCCAGCCGATCACCTGTGGGAGCGGCGTAAGCCGCGAAGCCTGGAGTCGATCAGACTGCGGTCGTGCTTGCGATTCAAGCAATGCAGGCTTCGCGGCTGACGCCGCTCCCACAAATGAGGGTCGGTGAAGTCTCTGCCGAGCATGGCTCGGCACTACTTGGCGGTGCAGTGCGCGGCCAATCTAGCCCTTCTCCCGCATGCGGGAGAGGGGTTGGGGTGAGGGCAGCTTTTGCGGGGAAGGACCCTTGCCGAGCATGGCTCGGCACTACGGTTGGAGTTACCGGTGAAGCGCCTGCCGAGCATGGCTCGGCACTACCGGGTCAGCGCAATGCCTCATGCAACACATCCAGCAATTGCTCGTTGTCATCACCGCGCTGCTCCCAGTACATGATGCCGCCAAGGCCTTGTTGCTTCACGTAGTTGGCCTTGATCCGCAGCGACTGCGGATCGTCGTAGCTGACCATGCGTCGCTCCTTGGCATTCCACAGCCACGGCACCTGCGCTTCCTCGTCCCAATGGCGTTCCCAATCGGCTGCGTTGAGGCGGGTATGGACGATGTCACGCCAGGTAATGAAGCCACCTTCCTTGGTGAACTTCTGGAAGCGACCGTTGTTGTCCGTGCCGACATCACCAAAGGTGCGGCCATAGAAGGGTACGCCGACATTGATCTTGGAGGCAGGCACCCCCGCATCGAGGAAGTACTTCACCGCATCCACGGTGGTGCGGCCCTGCGGCGTAGCCAGCGGTGAGCGCGCAAGCCCGGAGTGATGTCCGGTGGTCTTGGTCAGGCTGCCGTAGAAGTCGTAGGTCATCAGATTGATCCAATCCAATGAGTTGGCGATGCGCGGCAGTTCCAGGCCTTCGGCGGCGCGGCCTTCGGCGGCGGCGATGGTCAGCAGGTAATGGCGCTTGCCCTTGCCTTCACGATCCAGGCGCGCACGCAGTTCTTCCAGCAGCACGGTGAAGTTCTGGCGATCATCCGGGCTGTGGCTGATGTCGGCATCGCCGAGCGTGGGGTATTCCCAGTCGATATCCAGGCCGTCGAGCTTGAACTGGTGCATCAGCGCAACACTGCTGTCGATGAAGCGCGCGCGTGCCGGTGCGGTGGCGGCGGCTTCGGAGAAGTTGCCGGCACCCCAGCCGCCGATCGACAACACGATCTGCAGTGACGGATTGTCCGCACGCTTGGCGACCACGGCGTGCAGGCGTGCCGGATCGACGTTTTCTGGCAGGTAGACGGTGCCGTCCAGGCGAACCACGGCGAATGCGAAGTTCACCACGTCGAGCTTCTGTGCAGACAACTGCAGCGGCTCGGGGCTGTCCATCACATAGCCGATCAGGCGCGGCGGTTGTGCTTGTACGGCGAAAGGCAGCAATGCGGCGAGCAACAGCGCCTGCAGGCGTGGACTGCGAAGGAATACAGGCATGAGAGGTCCCGTAATGAGAGGACCCCGGACTGTAACCGTAGACGCACAGTGCAGTGGCAGGCAGTGACGTCGGAAACCATCGGGCCCACGGTAGAGCCGAGCCATGCTCGGCTGGGGCGTTACCGGTAAGCCTGCCGAAGGCCTTGTAGGAGCGGCGTCATCCCCGCCGCCGGGCATGTTTCTATCGCGGGGATGAGGGCGCTCTGATTGACCATATGGGTGGCGGCGGTCGCCCGGCCCACGGAATCGGGGGG
>NZ_JBXFWM010000091.1:0-13894 GCF_056856655.1 Stenotrophomonas sp. STEN033 | reverse complement strand
GGTCGGGGGTGGGGCTTGGGGCTTTGGGCTTTGGGCTTTGGGCTTTGGGCTTTGGGCTTTGGGCTTTGGGCTTTGGCCTCATCCCCGGCTTTTACCCCGCAGAACCCCCAACCCCAATCCCCAATCTCCAACCCCCAAAACGACAAAAGCCCGGCCAAGGCCGGGCTTTTGCTTTCCCAGTGGGATTCCGAAGAACCCCACCCCGAAGCGATTAACGCTTGGAGAACTGGGTGGCGCGACGTGCCTTGTGCAGGCCGACCTTCTTACGCTCGACTTCACGGGCGTCACGGGTCATGAAGCCAGCCTTGCGCAGCTCGGACTTCAGGGTTTCGTCGTACTCGACCAGCGCACGGGCGATGCCCAGACGGATCGCACCGGCCTGGCCGGTGGTGCCGCCGCCGGCAGCAGTGACCAGGATGTCAAAGCTTTCGGTGTTCTGGGTCAGTTCCAGCGGCTGACGCACGATCATGCGTGCGGTCTCACGGCCAAAGAACTCGTCCAGCGGACGGCCATTGACGGTGATCTTGCCAGTGCCCTTGCGCAGGAACACGCGAGCGGTGGAGGACTTGCGGCGGCCAGTGCCGTAGTTTTGAGTGATAGCCATGATTAGATATCCAGAACCTGCGGCTGCTGTGCGGCGTGCGGATGCTCAGTGCCGGCGTAGACCTTGAGCTTGCGGTACATCTGACGACCCAGCGGGCCCTTCGGCAGCATGCCCTTGACCGCGATCTCGATCACGCGCTCCGGGTGACGCTCCAGCGCCTGCTCCAGGGATTCGGTCTTCAGGTTACCGATGTAGCCGGTGAAGCGATGGTACTTCTTGTCCTTCAGCTTCTTGCCGGTTACGGCAATCTTGTCGGCATTGATGACGACCAGGTAATCACCGGTGTCAACATGCGGGGTGTAGACCGGCTTGTGCTTGCCACGCAGGCGGCGAGCCAGCTCGGTGGACAGACGGCCCAGCGTCTTGCCGGCGGCGTCAACGAGGTACCAGTCGCGCTGGACGGTCTCGTTCTTTGCAGTGAAAGTGCTCATAAAGAACTCAGGTAGGTCGGGCTGATTGCGGCGAGATGAACCACCGGAACTTTGCCACGCGTTGTGAAGGTGAAACAGAAGAGGCGGGATTGTACTGGCCTCAGGCGCCTGGCGCAACTCAGCCCCTGAACGGCACCCTGCCCCAGCCTTGGCAGGCCGCAGGCCAGCGGCGAGAATCGGGCCTACCCCACTGCAACGCTCCGCCATGACCCCCACCCGCGTACACACGCCCCTGGACCACCTGCTGACTGAAGCCCAGCGCGCCCTGGACACGGTATTCGGCAACCCGCCGGCGGCCCGCCCCAACCCGGCCGGCGACACCCCCGAGGTGGTGCTGGAACCGGCTGAAGCCCGCCATGCGGCGGGGCTGATGCGGATCAACCATGTAGGCGAAGTCTGCGCGCAGGGCCTGTACTTCGGCCAGGCGGCGGTCGCCCGCGACCCGGCTACCCGCGCGCACCTGCTCGATGCCGCGCAGGAAGAGACCGATCACCTGAGCTGGTGCGCCGACCGCCTGCGCGAGCTGGACAGCCGCCCCAGCCTGTTCAACCCGCTCTGGTATGCCGGCAGCTACACCATCGGCACGCTCGCCGGCCTGCGCGGTGATGGCTGGAACCTTGGCTTCGTGGTGGAGACCGAGCGCCAGGTGGAAGCGCACCTGGACGAGCACCTGCAGACCCTGCCGGCGGCCGACCAGCGCAGCCGCGAGATCCTCAAGGTGATGAAGCTCGACGAAGCACGCCACGCCGAGCACGCCGAACATGCCGGCGCGCGCAAGCTGCCGTTCCCGATCCCGTCGATGATGGCACTGGCCTCCAAGGCGATGAAGGCCGTGGCCTACCGGATGTAGCGCACCACCACCACCTGTAGAGCCGAGCCATGCTCGGCTGGGTCTTACCGGGAAAGCCTCTGCCGAGCATGGCTCGGCACTACATGGGATGGATTTTTGCCAAAAGCCTCTGCCGAGCATGGCTCGGCACTACCTCAACCCTGGTCTCAGCTGACCAGCTTCAAGCCGATCACGCCGGTCACGATCAGACCGATGCACAGCAGCCGTGGCCAGCTCGCGCTGTCGCCAAACAGGATCAGACCGGCAATGGCCACGCCAACGGCGCCAATCCCGGTCCAGACCGCATAGCCGGTGCCTACCGGGATCGTGCGCAATGCCTGGGTCAGCAGCCACAGGCTGATGCCGGCAAACACCACGGTGAACGCACTCGGCCAGAGCCGGGTGAAACCTTCGCTGTACTTCAGGCCCAGCGCAAAACCGATCTCGAACAGGCCCGCCAGCAGCAGGTAGATCCAGGGCATCGCCAACTTCCTTTACATGAAAACACGACGGCCCGATGCATGAGCACCGAGCCGCCGTCGACAAACGTCTGCATCACTGCAGGGCGGGCCGTCCCGCCTGTTGTTGCGCAGAACCGGCAAGCCGGCGCTGCGCAGTTAGTGCTTATTCGGCCAGGTTGCGACCGTGGAACAGCTCTTCGATCTCGCGGCGCAGCAGCGCCTCGATCTTCATGCGTTCCTTGAACGACAGGTTCTTGGCCTTCTCTTCGAACAGGTACTGGTCCAGGTCGAAGTCCTTCAGGTGCATCTTGGTGTGGAAGATGTTTTCCTGATAGACGTTGACATCGAACATCTCGTAACGCGACTTGATGTTCTTGGCCAGGAAGTTCTGGATCGAATTGATCTTGTGGTCGATGTAGTGCTTCTTGCCCTTGATGTCACGGGTGAAGCCACGCACGCGGTAATCCATGATCACGATGTCCGATTCCAGACTCTCGATCAGGTAGTTCAGCGCCTTCAGCGGCGAGATCACGCCACAGGTGGCCACATCGATGTCGGCACGGAACGTGGCGATACCTTCCTGCGGATGCGTTTCCGGATAGGTGTGCACGGTGATGTGCGACTTGTCCATGTGCGCGACCACGGCGTCGGAGATCAACTCCTTGCCAGCGGCCTTCTTGTCGATCACCGGCTCCTCGGAAATGAGAATTGTGACCGAGGCACCCTGCGGGTCGTAATCCTGACGCGCGATATTCAGGATGTTCGCACCAATGATCTCAGCCACATCGGTGAGGATCTGCGTGAGACGATCGGCGTTGTATTCCTCGTCGATGTACTCGATATAACGCTGGCGCTCCTCTTCGGTACGCGCATAGCAGACGTCATAAATGTTGAAGCTCAAGGCCTTGGTGAGGTTGTTGAATCCTTGCAACCTCAGGCGAGGCAACGGCTTGACCACGGCGGTCGATCCTGTAGATGGTGGGAAAGGCGGAAGTATGGGGCAAAGTGGGGCGCTGTGATACTTGCTCCTTTATGCCCGTTTGCCCCTTATGCTCGGCCTCGTTAAGCTTGCCCATTAAGCAAGTTCATCCAAACTGTGAACGCCATCATGAGCCTAGGTAACGCCACCACCGTGTCTAACGTGCGTCTTGCCTCCAGCCCGCTGGCGCTGGATATCGCTACCATCGACCGCTTTCTGGCCCACAGCCACCGCCGCCGCTACCCGGCGCGGACGGATGTGTTCCGCCCGGGCGACCCCGCGGGGACCATGTATTACGTGATCAGCGGCTCCGTCAGTATCATTGCCGAGGAAGACGACGACCGTGAACTGGTCCTGGGTTACTTCGGTGCCGGCGAGTTCGTCGGCGAGATGGGCCTGTTCATCGAGTCGGACAAGCGCGAGGTCATCCTGCGCACCCGCACCCCCTGCGAGCTGGCTGAAATCAGCTACGAGCGCCTGCATCAGCTGTTCCTGGGCCCGCTGTCCGTGGACGCGCCCAAACTGCTGTACGCCATCGGCTCGCAGATCTCCCGCCGCCTGCTGCACACCAGCCGCAAGGCCAGCCGCCTGGCCTTCTTGGACGTGACCGACCGCATCATCCGCACCTTGCACGACCTGTCCAAGGAACCGGAATCGATGAGCCATCCGCAAGGCACCCAGCTACGCGTCTCCCGCCAGGAGATCGCCCGCCTGGTGGGTTGCTCGCGGGAGATGGCCGGCCGCGTGCTGAAGAAGCTCCAGGCCGACGGCCTGCTGCATGCCCGCGGCAAGACCGTGGTGCTTTACGGGACGCGGTAGCACCCGCGCTGATACGTATTCACGTATCAACCCCATGGTTTGCGGGGCAAACCATGGGCCCCGGCTCATCAGCTCCCCATTCCCCGCGCCTGTCGGCACGCCCCCCCTTTACCAAAGGGGGCTCTCTGGACTGATCTACCTCGGGAAAGCCCTTTGCCAGCGCTCTGGTAGCCCGGGTAAGCAACGCGCACCCGGGGCTCTTCGCGCATTGGTGACGATTCCGCCAGGCACCCTGCCTTGCCTGCTTCCCGGGTGCGCTGCGCTTACCCGGGCTACGCGGTCAAAGTGTGATGTCTGTCGGCGCCAATAATCTCATTCACCCTTGCGAAGACCAGGATCCCGCAATGGCTCGATGCAGCCCCCCCCGGAACGTCATTCCAACAACCCAGGGGGCGTGGACATTTCGCCGACATAGCCGTGAATTAGCGTCCATTCGGCGCTGATACGGGTCAGGAATCAACCCAAACCATTACTTACCGATGTAGCTTTCCTTGACCTGCCCAGCTGTGGCCCGCAGTCTTGGGGAATGGAATTTGGCAATGAATTTTACTGGTTCATCCTGATCGGCCTGGGTGCGCAGCTGGTGGATGGCGCACTGGGCATGGCGTTCGGGCTGATCTCGTCGTCGGTACTGCTGAGCATGGGGCTGCCGCCAGCGGCGGTCAGCGCTAGCATCCATACCGCAGAAGTGTTCACCACCGGTGCTTCGGGGGTCTCGCACCTGGTTGCCGGCAACGTGGATAAACGCCTGTTCTTCCGCCTGGCGGTGCCCGGTGCCATTGGCGGGGCGATCGGTGCCTACGTGCTTACGCAGCTGCCCGGCGACGTCGTGCGGCCGTTCATCTACCTCTACCTGCTGGTGCTGGCGATCTTCATCCTGGCCCGTGCGGCGGGCAGGTTCGTGGCCAAGCAGGAAGTGAAACGGGTTCCGGTCCTGGGCTTCTTCGCCGGCCTGCTGGACGCCACCGGCGGTGGCGGCTGGGGGCCGGTGGCCACCTCCACCCTGCTGGCCCGTGGCGGCCAGGCCCGCACCACGATTGGCTCGGTCAACGCAGCCGAGTTCGTGGTGACCCTGTCGATCTCGGCCACCTTCCTGCTGTCGATGGGTTTGCAGCACCTGTCCATCGTCGCCGGCCTGCTGGTCGGCGGCATGATGGCCGCACCGGTGGCGGCCCTGTTGGTGAAGCGGGTCAAGGAGCGCTGGGTGCTGATCGCCGTCGGCGTACTGGTGCTGTCGATCAGCCTGTTCCAGATTGGAATGGCGGTGGTGAAGCTGCGGGGTGCTTGAGGCTTGGCACTGCTCCACCAGACTTCGCGCGGACATTCGGAGCCCCTCTCCCGCTTGCGGGAGAGGGGTTGGGGTGAGGGGAGCTTTTGACTTTGCCTTAAAGCCTCAAGAGCCCCCTCATCCGCCCTCCGGGCACCTCGCTCCGCGCCCCGGCCCCGCGTAGCACGCGGGGCGTACGAACAGTCACGAGCCTTTGCCTCGTAAACGCCTGTTCTTAACCCCGCTTGCGGGAGAAGGGATGTCGGCTCCGGCAGGCTCTCCAGGTGCGTCAAAAGCCCCCTCATCCGCCCCCCGCCTTCGCGGGGGCAGGCTCTTCGGGCACTTTCTCCCGTAAACGGGAGAAGGGATGCCGGCTCCGGCTGGATCGTTGCTTGCCCCGCTATGGATTACTTGGGCAGCGGCTTGCCGCCGCGCCCCGGGCAGCCCCAGTTGAGGATCGGGGTGCCGGCCGGCAATACCTTGCCGAAGTACGCCACCCGCGAATGCTTGGGGTTGACCACTACCGGCGCCTTGGCGGCCTTGAGCAGCGGCAGGTCGGCGGTGCTGTCGGAGTAGGCGATGGCAATGTCGCCATAGCCGCGCTCGCGCAGCATGCGCATCTTTTCTTCGTTGTGGCAGTGGCGGGTGGCACCCATCGCGCCCATGCGCGGCCCCACTTCGCTGCCGATCACCGGCACGCCCTGTTCGGCCACGAAGGCGAGGATGGCGCGGGCCAGCTCCGGCGGTGCGCCGGTGGCTACGATCACCCGGTCGCCGGCACGACGGTGCGCGGCGAATACCTGCAAGGCATGCGGCAGCAGGTGCTGGCGGATCTCGTCCTCGTGCTTGAGCACGTACTGGTCGATCACCTTGTTGAACTCACGCGCCTGGTGCAGGCCGAAGGTGGCGATCCAGACATAGCCGGAAATGCCAAATCGACGCGTCGGCAGCATCGCTACCAGCGGCCCCAGCAGCGGCGTGGCGAGGATGGCGACCAACAGCCTCAGGGGATTGCGCTTGATCAGCCACGCGAACAGGTGGCTGCCGGAATCGCCGTCGTACAGGGTGTGATCGAAGTCGAAGACGACCAGTTGCGCGTCGTCACGCGGGTTCGGGTAGGGATCAGTCATGTCGGGAAGAATAGCTGACGCAGGCCCTCGCCCGGCTCTTCGACGCGCATGAAGGTCTCGCCGACCAGGAAGGCATTGACCCCGGCATCGCGCATCAGGGCGACGTCGGCCGGGCCCATGATGCCGCTCTCGGTGACCAGCAGGCGGTCGCGCGGCACTGCGTCCTTCATCGACAGCGTATTGTCCAGCGACACCTCGAAGGTGCGCAGGTTGCGGTTGTTGATGCCGACCAGCGGCACCGGCACCTGGATGGCGCGCTCCAGCTCGTCGATATCGTGCACTTCCACCAGCACATCCATTCCCAGTTGCATGGCCAGATCCGACAGCTCGGCCAGCTGGCGATCATCCAGCGCCGAGACGATCAGCAGGATGCAGTCGGCACCGAGCACGCGCGCCTCATAGACCTGGTACGGGTCGATGACGAAGTCCTTGCGCAGCACCGGCAGCGTGCAGGCGTCGCGGGCCTGGCGCAGATACAGGTCTGCGCCCTGGAAGAAATCCACATCGGTCAGCACCGACAGGCAGCTGGCGCCGCCGAACTCATAGCTCACCGCGATATCGGCCGGATGGAAATCCGGGCGGATCACGCCCTTGGACGGGCTGGCCTTCTTTACCTCGGCAATCACCGCCGGGTCACCATTGGCAATCGCCGCGTTCAGCGCATTGGCGAAGCCGCGTACCGGCGAGGCATCGGCCAGACGCGCCCTCAACTCGGCCAGCGGCACGTTGGCGCTGCGCTCCGCTACCTCCTGCACTTTGCGGGCGAGGATGGTGTTGAGGATGTCGCTCATGGATCTGCTTCCTGGAAGACGGGCGTTGCTGACGCGGGTGATTGGGGGATTATCAGGGATTGCCGGCCAGCACGCGGCTGGCGGCAACGTACTGCTGCATGCGTGCGCGGGCGCTGCCGTCGGCAATCACCGCGCGGGCGCGGGCCAGGCCGTCGGCGATGCTGTCGGCGACACCGGCCACATACAGCGCGGCACCAGCATTGAGCGCGACGATATCGTTGGCCGGGCCCGGCTGGTTGTCCAGCACCGCGCGCAGCATGGCGATGGACTCTTCCGGGTTTTCCACCTTGAGGTTGCGGCTGGCCGACATGGCGATGCCGAAGTCCTCCGGATGAATCTCGTACTCGCGCACCTTGCCGTCGCGCAGCTCACCCACCAGGGTGCCGGCACCGAGCGAGATCTCGTCCATGTTGTCGCGGCCCCACACCACCAGCGCACGCTCGGCACCGAGCTCGCGCAGCACGCGTGCCTGGATGCCGACCAGATCCGGGTGGAACACGCCCATCAGGATATTGGTGGCGCCAACCGGATTGGTCAGCGGGCCGAGGATGTTGAAGATGGTGCGCACACCCATTTCTCGGCGTACCGGCGCGACCACCTTCATTGCCGGGTGGTGCATCGGCGCGAACATGAAACCGATGCCGGTCTGCTCGATGGCTTGTGCAACCTGCTCGGGCTGCAGCTCGATCACCGCGCCCAGCGCTTCCACCGCATCGGCGCTGCCGGACTTGGACGACACGCTGCGGTTGCCGTGCTTTGCGACCTTGGCGCCAGCAGCAGCGACCACGAACATCGAGCAGGTGGAGATGTTGAAGGTATGCGAGCCATCGCCACCGGTGCCGACGATGTCGACCAGATGGGTCTTGTCGGCGACCTGCACCGGGCGCGCGAACTCGCGCATCACCGTGGCCGCGCCGGCAATCTCGCCGACGGTTTCCTTTTTAACGCGCAGGCCAGTGAGGATGGCCGAGGTCATGGTCGGCGATATCTCGCCACGCATGATCTGCCGCATCAGGTCGACCATCTCGTCGAAGAAGATCTCGCGGTGTTCGATGGTGCGTTGCAGGGCTTCCTGCGCGGTGATGGTCATGACAACTCCAGAATCAGGAAATAACGATGTAGTCGCTTTGGCTGTGGATGCCGGCGTGCGCGCCACGTAGCAACTGCACGTGCAGGCCACCGATCGGCCCGACCGGCAGGCAGTTGTCCACTTCCAGCAGGGCATCGCGGTGCGGCTTGATCCACTGCGCCTCGGCCTGCGCCAGCGCCTTGCGCTTGGCTTCGGCCGCATCAGCAGCGACCACCAGCAGATAGCGATGCGCTTCGCCGAACTCGCCTTCGACGTAACCGCCGAGGTTGACGAAGAACAAGGTCGGCGCGTCGGCCGCAGGCGCGTCATCGCAGATGCGCACCTGCCAGTCGTCGACGCCATCGACCGTCATCCATGAATCCAGATGCAGGCCTGCAGCCTCGCCGAACCATTGCTGGCGCAACTGCGGGTAGGTCTGCTCGATAGTCGGGCCAACCCCGAACACCACGTCGTGCACTTCGGTATTGGCACGCGCATGGCGGCCACCGAGCATCACCACGAACAGGCGGAAATCTTCCAGGCTCACGGCGTCGGCCTCGCGGTAAGTGCCAGACGCAGGCCGAAGCCGATAAACAGCACGCCTGCCAGCTTGTCCAGCCACTGCATGCCACGCGCGGCCCAACGGCTGCTGCGCACACGATCGGCTGCCAGCACGTAAGCGGCATTGATCGGCAGCGCGTTGACCATGAAGATCAGGCCCAGCAGCGCGAACGCCAACGGCTTGTTCTGCACCGACGGCGCGATGAACTGCGGCAGGAACGCCAGGAAGAACAGCACCACTTTCGGGTTCAACACATTGGTCAGGAAGCCACCGGCGAATACCTGCCACCACGAACCGGCACTGCCGCTGCTGGCGGCGATATCGGCCTGCAAGGTCGATTTACCGGTGTTGCGCAGCAGGCGCACGCCCACCCACAACAGGTAGGCCGCGCCGATCCACTTGATCACCGTGAACAAGGTAGCCGAGGTCGCCAGCAACACACCCAGACCCAGCGACGCCAGCGCCACATGCACCAGACAACCGGCACTGATGCCGGCAATGGCGGCGAAACCGGCGCGGCGGCCGCCACGCAGCGAGCGGCTGATGATGTACAGCACATCCGGGCCCGGCGTCAGGTTGAGCAACCAGCCGGCCAGCATGAACAGCAGCAGCTGGCTCGGCTCGATCAACATGTGCGGTCCAGGAAGTTCTTCATCAGCGCATGGCCGTGCTGGGTAAGGATGGATTCGGGGTGGAACTGCACGCCCTCGACCGGGTACTCGCGGTGGCGCAGGCCCATGATCTCTTCCATCGAACCGTCCGGATTCTCGGTCCAGGCGGTGATTTCCAATGCTGCCGGCAGCGTGTTCTTGTCCACCACCAGCGAGTGGTAGCGAGTGGCTTCGTAACGGTCCGGCAGGCCGGCGAATACGCCCTTGCCTTCATGCCGGATCGGCGACACCTTCCCGTGCATGATGTTGCTGGCGCGGATCACGTCACCGCCATAGATCTGGCCGATGGCCTGATGGCCCAGGCATACACCGAACAGCGGAATGCTGGGGCCTAGCTGGCGGATCACCTCCAGCGACACACCGGCCTCGTTCGGCGTCTTCGGGCCGGGCGATACCACGATGTGCGAAGGCTTGAGCGCGGCGATCTCGGCGACGCTCATCGCGTCATTGCGCACCACCTTCACTTCGGCACCCAGCATCTGCAGGTATTGCACGAGGTTGAAGGTGAAGCTGTCGTAGTTGTCGATCATCAACAGCATGGTTCAGTTTCCATCGCTAATCAGGAATATGGCGTAGACGTTTTCGGTGTAGGTGATAGGCCCGGCTACTAATTGTTCGCCAGGCGCCGGGGCCGCATGAACGTCATTGCGGCTGCCGGTGACCTGCACCCGATCCAGCGAATCATTCTCCCTATGGAAGACGTCCGCCATGTTTGCATTCGACCAACTGCCCGCCTGCACACCGTAGGCGAAACTGGGGGCAACATCTGAGATCGTGTAAAGGCCGGTGATCTTCGCGCCGTAGGCATCGGCCAGCCCCTTGGCGGAGGCGCGCGTCTGCGCAGCAGCTTCGGCCTTGAGCTGGCCCCGCAACCGCGCTTCGCCCGAATACACCGGCCTCGTAGTGCGCACCTGCACCTCGCTGCTGGCGTTCAGATCGCCCAGAAACGCCTGCAACTGCTCCGGCTTTTCGAAGGCACCTTCCATATCCCGGCTGACGGCGGTGCCCACAAACACCTCTTCATCGTCCTTGTAACGGGTTGATGGCGCGATGCTCAGGTTATCCAGGCGCACGGTTTCGGCAATGGCACCGTGCTTGGAAAACAGGTTCAAGACCCGCTCTGCATTGGCCTGAACCTTGCGACGGGCGATGTCGGTCTGCATATCCACCGACTCCAATGCGATCTTCACCACGAAGCGGTCCGGCATCACCTTGCGGCTGGCATCGCCCTTCACCAACAGGTGCGGCTGTGACGGAATGGAGTTGGCCTGCGCCCACGCCTGCGGAACAGCGGCAACCAGCAGCGATGACCACAGCAACATGCGGGGCAACTTCATGCGGCACTCCTTGTCATGGTGAGAGAAACATCTGCAATCGTTGAAACCAACATGCGAAACGCGGCTTACAAACCCTTCGCCGCCTGCGCCACCGCACGGAACAGCGCGCGGCCCTTGTTCATGGTTTCCTGCCACTCGGCATCCGGATCCGAGTCATAGACCACGCCGCCGCCTGCCTGCACGTACAGGTAACCGTCCTGGATCACCGCGGTGCGGATGGCGATGGCGGTATCAGCATCGCCGTTCCAGCCGATGTAACCGACCGCGCCCGAATAGACATTGCGCTTGACCGGCTCCAGCTCGCGGATGATCTCCAGCGCGCGGATCTTCGGCGCGCCGCTGACGGTGCCGGCCGGGAAGGTCGCGCGCATCACATCGCTGTAGCTCAGCCCGGCCTTCAAGGTGCCGGTCACTTCGCTGACGATATGCATGACATGGCTGTAGCGCTCGATCACGAACTGCTCGCCGACCTTGACCGTGCCCGGTTCGGCGACGCGGCCGACATCGTTGCGCCCCAGATCGATCAGCATCACGTGCTCGGCGCGCTCCTTGGGATCGGCCAGCAGCTCGACTTCCAAGGCCTTGTCCAGCTCCGGCGTGGCGCCGCGCGGGCGGGTGCCGGCGATCGGGCGCACGGTGACGATGCCATCGCGCAGCCGCGCCAGGATCTCCGGCGAGGAGCCGACCACCTGGGTGCCGCCAACATCGATGAAATACATGTACGGCGACGGATTCAACGCGCGCAGCGCGCGGTAGACATCGATCGGCCGCGCACGGAACGGCACGCGCAGGCGCTGGCTCGGCACCACCTGGAAGATATCGCCGGCACGCACGTATTCCTGCGCCTTGCGCACCACCGCATGGTATTCCTCGCGGGTGAACGAGGACTGGAAATCCTGCTCGTCGATGGCATCGGAAACCTGCGATTGCGGGTAACCGGCACCGCCCTGACGCAGGCGGTGCGCCAGCTCATCGAGGCGACGGTTCGCGCGCGCCCAGGCCTGCGGCTGCGCCGGGTCGGCATGCACGATCAGGTACAGGCGGCCCTTGAGGTTGTCGAATACCGCCAGCTCTTCGGACAGCATCAACAGGATGTCGGGCGTACCGAGTTCGTCGGGCTTTTCGCCCGCGCCCAGGTGCGGTTCGATGTACTGGATGCACTCGAAGCCGAACCAGCCGACCAGACCGCCAGTGAAGCCCGGCAGGCCATCCAACTGCGGCACCGAGTACTGCTTGCGCAGCACTTCCACCTCGGCTAGCGGGTCGGCCACCTCGCGACGCTCCACCACTTCGCCCAGCTCGCTGACCTCCAGCGTATGCTCGCGGAAGCTGTAGATGCGGCGTGCCGGCAGGCCGATGATGGAATAACGCCCGAAGCGTTCGCCGCCTTCGACCGATTCGAACAGATAGGTATAGGGGCCGTCGGCGAGCTTCAGGTAGACCGAAAGCGGCGTGTCCAGGTCGGACAGCACTTCACGGACGACGGGGACGAAATTATGCGGGTGTGCGCTGTGGCCTTCAGCGGCCAGCTGCTGGAACTGCTCTTGCGTGATCAAGACGGCTTTCCTTCCGGGAATCGACGGTGGCGGTACGGACGACGGCAACGGGCCACCATCGCCACCAGCAGCGAGCGGAAGAAAGGGAACGCTTGGTCGTCAGAATGGGCACCGGGCCACTCTACCGCAAGATTGGCGCCCGGTGTGCATCCGCAGCATGGGGATTTGCTTGCAGCGGCAACGATTCAGCTGCCCAGCAGGGCTGTTGCGGCCGGCAGATGCATGCGTACCCGCCCGGCCACGCACTGGATATGGAAGCGTCGGGCCTGCAGCGGTTCACCGTCCAGATTCAGGGTCAGCGGCTGCTCGGCCTCGATCCACAGCTCGCGCAGCCGTGCACGTTCAGCCACCTGCTCCAGCGCCGCATGCTTGCCTTCGCTGAACAAGGTGCCGAGGGTGGTCATCAGTTCGCCGGACAGCTCCGGAATGATGGTCAGGTCCAGCAACCCGTCATCCAACAGCGCATCGGGGCATAGCTGCTGGCCGCCTCCGGCCTGGCGGCCATTGCCGATACCAAGTGCGATGAAACCGCCCTGCCATTCGAAATCCTCGCCACGGATGCGTGCCTGGATCGGCTCGATCCGCCCGAGCTTGCCGATCCCGGTGATCACGTAAGCCAGGCCACCGAGCATCTTCTTCAGGCCCTCATGGGTTTCCACCGTCACTTCGGTGCCAAAGCCGCCGCTGGCCAGGTTGGCACACCAGTGCACCTTGCCATCACCCTCGACACGCAGCAGGTCGATGGCACGCGCCTGCGTATGTGCTGGCAGCTGCAATGCCGGCAACGGTTCGAGCGGAATGCCGGCAGCGGTGGCGAAGTCGTTGGCGGTACCCAGTGGCAGCAAGGCCAAGGCCGGCAATCGCGCCGCATCCTGCCCCGTGTGCGCCAGCGCCTCGGCGACTTCGCTCAAGGTGCCGTCGCCGCCGCCCGCAATCAGCAGCTGCGCCTGCGCGGCGATGGCTTCGCGCACATAGCGTTCGGCGTCACCGGCTTCCCAGGTCACCCGCACCTGCAGACCCTGCCCTTTTTCCCGCATCTGCGCCACTGCATCGCGCACGGCATCGTCGCCAGCGGATTTGCCATTGAGGATCAGGTACCAGGGCGCTGCTTGCATGCGGATCTCCAGGGAAGGCGCGCAGCCTAGCAAGGGGATTGCTGCAGGCGGGTGAATGTCACTGTGTTGTCACAGCGCATCCGGAGAATGAAAGGCCATAGCAAGGACGATGGATGGAGGCAGGATCAGCCTCCGATGATTCCCCGGCCGCAACGGCGACGTTGCGGCTTTTTTTTCGCTTCACCGGTAGAGGCCCCCCCCACTCGGGGAGGGGGTACACCGCTGGAACCCCAAAAACACAGAGGACGGGCCAACCCCACCCCCCCCATTGGG
>NZ_JBXFWM010000090.1:0-15299 GCF_056856655.1 Stenotrophomonas sp. STEN033 | reverse complement strand
TCTCTCTCCGTCGTCGGCAGCGTCAGATGTGTATAAGAGACAGTTGCTCGGCACCTGATGAAGTAAAGCAGAGCTAACCCCTCCCCAGCCCTCCCCTTGCCTGCGGCAAAGGGAGGGAGCACAGCTGCATGGCGGCATACAAATGAAAAGGCCGGCTAATGCCGGCCTTTTCATTGCTTGATCACAACCAGGGCAATAGCCAATGGTCGACCAGCAGGAAGGCGAACAGCGCCATCAGGTAGACGATGGAATAGCCGAACATCTTCATGTTGAACATCTCGTCCGGCGGGTTCTGCATTTTCCAGGCGTACCAGAGGAAGACGATGTTCAACACCGTCGCCCCGCCCAGGTAGAACATGCCGCTCATGCCAATGGCCGCCGGCAGCAGCGTCACCACCGCCAGCACCACCGAGTACGCCAGGATCTGCTTGCGGGTATGCGGCACGCCGTGGGTGACCGGCAGCATCGGGATCTCGGCCTTGGCATAGTCGGCGCGGCGGAAGATCGCCAGCGCCCAGAAATGCGGCGGGGTCCAGATGAAGATGATCAGCACCAGCAGCGAGGCGTAGGCCCAATCCGAGCTGCCCTGCATGCCGGTGATCGCCGCCCAGCCCAGCAGCGGCGGCGTCGCCCCAGCCAGGCCGCCGATGACGATGTTCTGCGAGGTCGCGCGCTTCAGGTAGACGGTATAGATCACCGCATAGCCGATCAGCGAAGCAAACGTCAGCACCGCGGTGATGACGTTCACCCACAGCACCAGGATGGTCATCGACAGCGCGGTCAACGCGCCGGCAAACACCAGCACCTGCCGCGGCGAGACCTTGCCGACCACCAGGGGCCGCCACGAGGTACGCGCCATCTGCGCGTCGATGCGGGCATCCAGCAATTGGTTGATCGCCGCAGCGGCCGAGGCCGACAGCCAGATGCCAAGGAAACCGAGCAGGCCGGTCACCACCTGCGCGATGGTCGGCAGGCCCGGAATTGCCAGGCACATGCCGACCAGGGCGGTGAACACAATCAGTGCCACCACCTTCGGCTTGGTCAGGTCCCAGTAGTCACGCCATGTTGTACGCATCATTCACTCCGGGGCGCGCAGCCGCGCCAGCAGCGTGACCAATACAAACAACAAGGCAACCGCACCGCCACTGTGCATCACCGCCACGGCCAGCGGCAGCGCCAGCTTGACGTTGAGAACACCCAGCGTGACCTGCAGCAGCAACAGCACGATGACCGCACTTGCCCAACCGCGCATGCCCGGCAAACGGAACATGCGCACCGACAACACCAACAGGTACAGCGCCACCAACACCGCGAACATCCGGTGCGCCATCTGGATGGCGATACGCGAGGCCCCGTCCAGCACGCCGCCTTCGTAATCCACGCCGATACCGCGCCACAGGGTGAAGCCTTCCGTGTAGTTCTGCTGCGGCCACCACTGGCTGACGCAGCGCGGGAAGTTGTCCAGCGAGGCACTGCCACCGCCGCAGGCCAGCGCCGCGTAGTTGGCGCTGACCCAGCCACCGAGCGCGATCTGCAGTACGACCAGGGCAACCGCACCGCGCAGCCACCAGCGCAGGCGCGGTGCCTCGGCCAGGGTGATCGGCAGATGCGTTGCCTTCCACGCCATCCACACCAGCATGCCGAACATCAGCATGCCGCCAAGCAGATGACCCATCACCACGATGGGCTTGAGCAGCCAGGTGACCGTCCACATGCCGAGCAGGGCCTGGAACACGACCACCGCCAAGGTCAGCACGGCAGCGCGCGCCAGATCGATGTTGGACCAGCGCAGCGCCGCCAGCAGCAGGATCGCTTCACCGCCAATCGCCAGCACGCTGGAGGCCACATGCTCGCCGCGCATATACAAAGGTATCGCCAGCGCGACCAGCGCCGAGGCGGTGACGATCTGGGCGATGCCGTGCTTGCGCCGACGTGCCGCCAGCAAGGCCAGGGTCAGCACTTCAACGCCGAGCAGACCGGCCAGGAAACGGTGCACCTGCTCACGCCAGGCCTTGTGGGTTTCCAGCGGGCGGATCTCGCTGGCCACGTGCTGGGCGGCTTCCATCTGGGTCTGCGGCCAGGTCACGCGGCCATAGCAGGTAGGCCAATCCGGGCAGCTCAGGCCGGCGTCGGACAGGCGCACGAAGGAGCCGAACATGATGGTGCTCGCCGTCATGATCAGTGCGAACCACGCCAGTCGGTGGAAATTGCGGTACAGCGCCGGACGCGCGGAGGCATTCATCGAACGGAACTCACATCAGTTTCAACAGCTTGGATAGATCAGCCCGCAATCCACCCGGTTCAAAACCCGGCGCATAGCGGAATACCACAAAGCCATTGGGATCAATCACATACACCGGGATACCGGCCGGGTCATCCACCCCCGGCAGCTTGCCCCGGAACGCAGGCTGGGGCTGCAGCACCTTCAGTGCCGGCATGGCGGCCACCTGCTCAGGCGGCGTGCCCAGCCACAATATCTCGACATTATCCGCGTTATGGCCGAACAACTGCCACACCTTGTCCAATTGCTGCGACAAAGTGACGCAGGCCGGCGCACAGTCAGCCGGCGGCGCCAGCAGGATGCGCCAGTGGCGCTCGCCCGGATTCCAGTCGTAGGCCTGGCCGTTGGCCAGGTGCAGCTGTTCGCTGCGCAGGTCCAGCGCCGGCTGCAGCAGCTCGCCGTGGTGGCGGTTGATCTGCGGCGTCCAACCGGAGAAGCGCAAGATGCCGGCCAACGCCATCGAGCCGAAGAACATGGCGAAGATCAACAGCAATACCCGGCGGCCGCGGTTGCGGGTGGCGAGCTGGTCGGGGGTGAGTGCGTTCATGGTCAAGGCCGGGAATGGGGGGAGCGGGATTGGGGGATTCGCAAAAGCAGTAGCGGAGGCAAGAGCAAAGGCTGAAAGCACCCCGCCCCGGCCCTCCCCTTCACCTTCGGTGAAAGGGAGGGGGAAATTCAGCGGCAACGGCAGGAGCAAGGCTCAAAGCGACGGCGCAGCGCTCTGCCCCCTCCCTTGCGCGTCGCGCAGGGGAGGGTTGGGGAGGGGTGCTTTGGCTTTGGCTTTGGCTTTGGCTTTGGCTTTGGCTTTGGCTTCCAAACAGCTCCAACCTATCCCCCATTTCCAGCTCCCGCCTTCCTGCGCTTCTTGAACTGCAATACCAGCGCAATCAACAACACCGCCAAGGCCATCGCGAACCATTGCACCGCATAGCCAAGGTGCCGCGAAGGCGGCAAGGTATTGGGAAGCAGGTCCAGATCGCGCGCATAGCCCAGCGCTAAAGCTGGGTCCAATCGCAGCACCTTGGGCGCCAGCGCGTCAGCACCCAAGCCCAGCTGCGTGGCAATAGCGGGCAGATCCATCCGCGTCGCCAACCAGGTCTGCGGTTGTTTGCCGGCAGTCAATGCAGGGCCCAAGGCGATGCCAGTGGCAGGCGCAGGCGCCCACAACCCTTGCAGCGCCTGCGTGCCCTGCTCTGCGCTGATCATGGGCATGCTGCGGTCCGCAGGCAGCGGCAGCCAGCCCAGATCGATCAGCACGACGGCTCCGTCGGCAGCGCGCGCAGGCTGGTAGACCTTGATGCCAGCGCGACCTTCCCGCAGTTGGTTGTCCAGCAGCACGCTGCCGGGCAGGAACTGCAGCTGGTCACGCACCCAATGCAGGGAATCCGGAGCGGCGGCGGCCTGGGGCAGGCTGAGCGCGGCGTCGCGGCTGGGCGGCAATTGCGCAAGCAGGGCTTCTTTTTCGTGCATGCGCTGCAGTTGCCAGCCGCCCAAGGCGCAGAACACGACCGCCACCAGCACCGCCACCAGCCAACCCAAGATCGCTGTGTGCTGTCGCGTCATGACAAGCTGCCGCCAAGCGGGTGATATAGCACTGCCCTTCCACCCTTCGAGCCACGCATGAATGATTCGTTGAAGACCTTGCTGGTAATCGCGTTCTTGATCGTCATCGTCTGGAATCTTGGAGCCGGCCTCTATTACCTGATGATCGATCGCGGCCAGACCAAACGGACGGTCAATGCGTTGACGCGGCGTATCGCGCTGTCAGTGGTGCTGATCCTGCTGGTTGCCCTGAGCATCTACATGGGCTGGATCAAGCCGCATGGTGTTGGCGGTTGAACATCGCAGCAGCCGCACTGCATGCAGCGCGGCTGCTGACACCTGTTACAGCACGTAGACAAACAGGAATAGCATCAGCCACACCACGTCGACAAAGTGCCAGTACCAGGCGGCTGCTTCGAAACCGAAATGGTTGTCACGGGTGAAGTGACCCTTGGCGGCGCGGAACCACATCACCGTCAGCATGATCGTGCCCAGCAGCACGTGCGCGCCGTGGAAGCCGGTCAGCATGAAGAAGGTGGAACCGTAGATGCCCGAGCCCAGGGTCAGGTTCAACTCCTTGTAGGCGTGGATGTATTCCTCGGCCTGGAAGAACAGGAACACGCAGCCCAGTACCACCGTCGCACCCAGCCAGATCAGCAACTGCTTGCGGTTGCCCGCCTTCAGTGCGTGGTGGGCGATGGTCAGGGTCACGCCCGAGGTCAGCAGGATCAGCGTATTGAGCAGCGGCAGGCCCCAAGCCGGAATGGTCTGGAAGGCACCACCGATGTCGGCCGGGCCGTTGGTCGGCCACGCTGCCGAATAGCCATCCCACAGGTATTCATTGGTGAGCACGCCATGGCCTTCACCGCCGAGCCACGGTAGGCCCATGTTGCGGGTGTAGAACAGCGCGCCGAAGAAAGCGGCGAAGAACATCACCTCGGAGAAGATGAACCAGATCATCCCCATCCGGAACGAGCCGTCGACCTGGCGGTTGTAATTGCCGCCCACCGATTCGCGGATGACATCGCCGAACCACAGGAACAGGGTGAACACCAGCATCGCCACGCCGGTGAAGAAGGTCCAGCGGCCCCAGCTGGCGTCGTTGAGCCAACTGGCCACCCCGACCATCATCACCAGCATCGCGATCGATCCTACAAACGGCCATTTGCTGCTGCTTGGCACGAAGTAGACGTTGGGATCAGGCGTGTTATGGGCCATGGCGTTGCTTCCGGGTCCGTGATCAGGGAGCTGCGTGTGCGGCGGCCGCGGCGTTTGCCGGGGCCAGGCGTTCGGTCAGCGCATCATTCTTGTAGAAGGTGTAGGACAGGGTGATCGTGTTGACGTCGGCCGGCAGGTCCGGGTCAACGATGAAACGTACCGGCATGTCGCGCTTCTCACCGGCCTGCAGGGTCTGCGCGGTGAAGCAGAAACATTCGGTCTTGTTGAAGTAGCCCGAGGCGCGTGCAGGCGCCACCGACGGCACCGCACTGCCAACCAGCGCGCGGTCGCTGTCGTTGCGGGCGAAGTACAGGGCTTCGTTCAACTCGCCCGGCACCACGTCCATCGTCAGCTTCTCCGGATGGAAGGCCCACGGCAGCTTGGAATTGACGCCACCATCAAACTCCACCCGCACGGTGCGCTTGCCACTCGCCGCGTGCGCGTTGGTTTCATGCGTGGTCGCGCCACGCTCCAGGCGTACGCCGAACACTTTTTCGCAGGCGATGCGGTACAGCGGCACCAACGAGAAGGTCAGCACGAATACCGCGAAGGCCACGCCGATCAGCCGGCCAAGGCCGGCGTTCGGCTTGGGTGCGGGCGTCGGCGTGGTCAACTCGCCAGCACCCCGGACAGGATGAAGCCGACATAGACCGCTACCGCGATCAGGCCAACGATCAGCGCGGTGCGCCGCGAACGGCGCCTGCGCAAGGCCAATTCTTCAGCCTGGAAATGTTCATTGCTGCTCATTGCCAGCCTCCTCAGTGCGTCACGTCATCATGTGCCAGGTCACCCGGCTTGATCACCGGCGGCACGGTGAAGGTATGCGCCGGCGCGGGCGACGGAATGGTCCATTCCAGGCCCTTGGCGCTTTCCCAGGCACGTGCTTCGGCGCGCTTGCCGTTGCGCAGCGAGGCCAGCAGGATCGCCGCCATCATGAACGGCGTCGCGAACATGCCGAACGCACCGATCGAGCTGATCAGGTTCCAATCGGCGAACACCGGGTTGTAGTCCGGGATACGCCGCGGCATGCCGGCCAGGCCAAGGAAGTGCTGCGGGAAGAACAGCAGGTTGACGAACACCATCGTCCACCAGAAATGGAACTTGCCCCAGAACTCGTTGTACATGCGGCCGGTCCACTTTGGCCACCAGTAGTACACCGCGGCAATCAGTGCCAATACCGCGCCGGTCACCAGCACGTAATGGAAGTGCGCCACCACGAAATAGGTGTCGTGGTACTGGTAGTCGGCCGGCACGATCGCCAGCATCAGGCCGGAGAAACCACCGATGGTGAACAGGATCACGAACGAGATGGAGAACAGCATCGGCGTTTCAAACGTCAGCGAGCCCTCCCACATCGTGCTGACCCAGTTGAACACCTTCACCCCGGTCGGGATCGAGATCAGCATCGTGGCGAACATGAAATAGATCTCGCCACCCAGCGGCATGCCCACCGTGAACATGTGGTGGGCCCACACGATGAACGACAGGAAGGCGATGGCGGCGGTGGCGTAGACCATGGCCTGGTAGCCGAACAATGGCTTGCGGCTGAAGGTCGGCAGGATCTCGCTGACCACGCCGAACGCCGGCAGGATCATGATGTAGACCTCGGGATGACCGAAGAACCAGAAGATGTGCTGGTACATCACCGGGTCACCGCCACCGGCGGCGTTGAAGAAGCTGGTGCCGAAGAACTTGTCGGTCAGCAGCATGGTCACCGCGCCAGCCAACACCGGCATCACCGCGATCAGCAGGAAGGCGGTGATCAGCCAGGTCCAGCAGAAGATCGGCATCTTCAACAGGTCGATGCCCGGCGCGCGCATGTTGAGCACGGTGGCGATGATGTTGATCGCGCCCATGATCGAGCTGACACCGGCCACGTGGATGGCGAACACGCTGAAGGCGACGTTGTAGCCACCCTGCAGCGACAGCGGCGGATACAGCGTCCAGCCACCGGCCGGCGCACCGCCGGGCAGGAACAGGGTCACCAGCAGCATGCCGAAGGCCACTGGCAGCAGCCAGAACGACCAGTTGTTCATGCGCGGCAGCGCCATGTCCGGCGCGCCGATCTGCAGCGGGATCATCCAGTTGGCGAGGCCGACGAAGGCCGGCATCACGCCACCGAAGATCATCACCAGTGCATGCACGGTGGTCATCTGGTTGAAGAACTCCGGCTTGACGAACTGCAGGCCGGGTTGCGCCAGCTCCAGCCGGATCACCACGCTCATCGCCGCGCCGACGATGAACATCGTGAAGCTGAAAAGCAGGTACAGCGTGCCGATGTCCTTGTGATTGGTGGAGAAGAACCAGCGCTCGAAGAAGCCCTGTTGGTGCCCGTGGTGATCGGAGTGGTCCACTGCGGTATTCGCCATTTCAACTACACCTCTTTATCCGTTTTCAGGCATCGCGCCGGCAGCACCAGCACGCAGTGGTATCAGGCACCGGCCGCCGCAGCTGCGGCGGGTGTAGCGTCGGGTTGGGTTGCAGCCGGCGTAGCCGCAGGTGCCAGCTCGGCAGCAGGTGCGGGCGCAGCCTCGGTAGGCGCGGCAGGCGCAGGCTTGCGCGAGGCCAGCCAGGACTTGAACTCGTCCTTGGACACGGCCTTGACCACGATCGGCATGAAGCCATGGTCCTTGCCGCACAGCTCCGCGCATTGGCCGCGGTAGACGCCTTCGGTTTCGATGTTGGTCCAGCGCTCGTTGATGAAGCCCGGCACCGCATCCTGCTTCCAGCCCAGAGCGGGCACCCACCAGGCGTGGATGACGTCATCGGAAGTGATGACGAAACGGACCTTGGTATCCACCGGCAGCACCAGCGGGTTGTCCACGTCCAACAGGTAATGCGGATCGCTGGCCATGGTCGGCACGCTGCCGCTCTGCCGCACTTCGTCGGACTTGCGGTCCAGGCGGCTGGTGAAGGCGACGTCTTCACCCAGGTATTCGTACTTCCACATCCACTGATAGCCGGTGATCTTCACCGTCATCTCGGAATCGCGGGTGTCGTACATGGCGATCAGCTTGGCCGTGGCCGGCCAGGCCATCACTACCAGGATGATGATCGGGATGACGGTCCAGATGATTTCCGCCTTGGTGTTGTGGCTGAACTGCTTGGCCACCGCCCCCTTGGACCTGCGGAACTTGAAGATGGCATAAGCCATGGCGCCGAACACCAGCACACCGATGACGGTACATACCCACAAGGCCACCATATGTGCGTCCCACGCCATACGCGAGGTATGGGTGACGCCCTTGCCCATATTGAGCTGCCATTCCTTGGGATCGGCCGATTGCGCCCATGCTGCCTGCGCCGACAGCATCATCGCTGCCGCTGCCAAACCGTGTTTCAACTTCGCGCCCCACACGCTGCTTTGCTTCATTGCCTAGACCCTTGACGTCATCGGTTGCTGCCATTGCTGGCCGCGAGCAAGCCTTCAAGTGTCACCGCAAGTTCCCGACGTTCCACGGGCGCGAGGAAACTCCCCACTTCCACCCACTTGCCGCTGGAAACCAGCAGGACCCGTTCCTTCCCGGCCACCACCCGCACCCAATAAGGGTGCGCATGGAACACCGGCGAAACTCCGGTTGCGGGAATTACTTCCACGCAGTCCGGTCCTACCCGGATCTCTTCCTGGCGATTGCTGCTGCGCCAACATGCGCGCAGGGCAGCAGCCACTAGCAAGCCATGCAACAACGCGAAGACGGGTGCCAAGACGTTTCCGGACAACCAACCCAAGCCTGCCGAGAACGCCATCAACCCAGCCAACGCCGCAAACAACTGGACGAACTGCCGAGCACTGAGTGCCCGTGGGGGGTGCAGTAACAACTGCGTCCCTGAGCCATCGGAACCTTGCCGAAGCACCTGGATCATCGCAGCCGCGTCCATACCGCGGAAATCGAGTTCGATGGTAGCCCTGCCCACGCTCGCCCGGCAAGCTTCCATTCATCATCGTCATCAATGCTGCAGTGCACATCAAAACTGTGCCGATATCGTCCAAGCACGTCGATTTAGATGACGGAATCGGCACAATCAAAATCACCTCGCTGAATATTGCAAAAGCGCCCACAGGCCAGTGCTTTCACCCTGCAAACGGACGCCCGCAGGGGACTAGGAAATCCGCCGCCGAAGATTAAAATGGCCGAATCCAACTGTGGCCGAGCGCATGAACGCAACACCTTCTCCTGATGTCGCCTCCCCTACGTCAGCGGCCCCGCCGCTGCTGACGCCCGAGCTGCCGCCGGCGCCATCCGCGCTGCGCCAGGCCATCACCGATGCATGGCTGAAGGACGAAGCCAGCCACGTGCGCGAGCTGCTGGAACAGGCCCGCCTGCCCGCTGCCGAACAGGCACAGGTACAGGCCACCGCCGCCGACCTGGTGCGCCGCGTGCGCGCACGCGCCAAGAACCAGGGCGCGATCGAAGCCTTCATGCGCCAGTACGACCTGGGCAGCGAGGAAGGCGTGCTGCTGATGTGCGTGGCCGAAGCCCTGCTGCGCATTCCGGACCAGGAAACCGCCGACAAGCTGATCCGCGACAAGCTGGGCGAAGCCGACTGGAAGCGCCACATGGGCCAGTCCGACTCGGTGCTGGTCAATGCCTCCACCTGGGGCCTGATGCTGACCGGCCACCTGGTTGACCTGGCCGATGCCACCAAGCGCGACGTGCACGGCGCCTTCAAGCGCCTGATCGGCCGCGTTGGCGAGCCGGTGATCCGCCTGGCAGTGCGCCAGGCGATGAAGATCATGGGCCACCAGTTCGTCATGGGCCGCACCATCGACGAAGCGCTGGCACGCTCGCACAAGGGCGACAACAGCAACTACCGCTACTCCTTCGACATGCTCGGCGAAGGCGCGCTGACCATGAAGGACGCGCTGCGCTACCTGGAAGACTACCGCCGCGCCATCCATGCGATCGGCAGCGACAACATCGCCCGCGGCGGCAAGGCCGATGGCGACGTCACCACCTCGCACGGCATCTCGATCAAGCTGTCGGCACTGTACCCGCGCTACGAACATGCCAAGCGCGAGCGCGTGCTCAAGGACCTGGTGCCGGGCGTGCTGGAACTGGCACAGTTGGCCAAGTCCTATGGCATTGGCTGCACCGTCGACGCAGAGGAAAGCGACCGTCTGGAACTGTCGCTGGACATCATCGAGCGCGTGGTCAGCGATGCCTCGTTGAAGGGCTGGGAAGGCTTCGGCATCGTCGTGCAGTCCTACCAGAAGCGCACGCCGTACACGATCGACTACCTCGCCGACCTGGCCCGCCGTATCGGCCACAAGCTGCAGGTGCGCCTGGTCAAGGGCGCGTACTGGGATGCGGAAATCAAGCGCGCGCAGATCGAAGGCCTGCCCGGCTACCCGGTGTTCACACGCAAGCAGAACACCGACGTGTCCTACATCGCCTGCGCCAAGCGCCTGTTCGGCCATGCCGATGCGATCTACCCGATGTTCGCCACCCACAACGCGGCCACCATCGCCACGATCAAGCAGATTGCCAAGGGCGGCGTGTACGAGCACCAGAAGCTGCACGGCATGGGTGATGACCTGTATGCCGAGGTGATTCCGGCTGACCGTCTGAACGTGCCCTGCCGCGTGTACGCGCCGGTCGGCTCGCATGAAGACCTGCTGCCCTACCTGGTGCGTCGCCTGCTGGAAAACGGCGCCAACTCCAGCTTCGTCAACCGCATCACCGATGAAGACGTGTCCATCGACGACCTGATCCGCGATCCGGTCGAAGCCGTGTCTTCGTTCGCCTCCATCCCGCATCCCAAGATCCCGCTGCCGGTTGATTTGCTGCGCAGCCAGAACCACGACAGGACCAACTCCATGGGCATCAACCTCGCCAACGACAACGAACTGCGCGCCCTGGCTGAGCAGCTCAACGCCGCCATCAAGCCTTGGCAGGCGACGCCGCTGGTGCAGGGCGTGGCCCCGGGCACGCCGTCGCAGCCGGTGGTCAACCCGGCCGACAACCGCCAGGTCGTCGGTCACTGGCAGGCTGCCGATGCCGCCACCGTGCAGAAGGCGCTGGCCAATGCCGTCGCCGCACAGCCAGCCTGGAACCGCACCCCGGCCGCCAGCCGCGCCGCCATCCTCGAGCACGCCGCCGATCAGCTGGAAGCCCGCATCGCCGAGTTCATGGCGCTGTGCGTGAAGGAAGCCGGCAAGAGCTTGCCCGACGGCGTCGCCGAAGTGCGCGAAGCGGTCGACTTCCTGCGTTACTACGCCAAGCAGGCGCGCGAGCAGTTCGGCACCGCCGAGAAGCTGCCGAGCCCGACCGGCGAAAGCAACGAGCTGCAGCTGCACGGCCGCGGCGTGTTCGTCTGCATCAGCCCGTGGAACTTCCCGCTGGCGATCTTCCTCGGCCAGGTGGCCGCTGCCCTGGCCGCTGGCAACAGCGTCATCGCCAAGCCGGCCGAGCAGACCAACCTGATCGGCTACTACGCAGTGAAGCTGCTGCTGGATGCCGGCGTGCCGGAAGGCGTGCTGCAGTTCCTGCCGGGTGACGGCGCCACCGTCGGTGCCGCACTGACCGCCGACCCGCGCGTGGCCGGCGTGGCCTTCACCGGCTCCACCGAGACCGCCCGCGCCATCAACCGCGCAATGGCTGCACGCGATGCCGCCATCGGCGTGCTGATCGCCGAGACCGGCGGCCAGAACGCCTTCATCGCCGACTCCTCGGCGCTGCCGGAACAGCTGGTCAAGGATGCGATCGGCTCAGCCTTCACCTCCGCCGGCCAGCGTTGCTCGGCAGCGCGCGTGCTGTTCGTGCAGGACGACATCGCCGACAAGGTGATGGGCATGCTGTCCGGCGCGATGGCCGAACTGAAGGTCGCCGATCCGGGCGAACTGTCCACCGACGTCGGCCCGGTCATCGACGCCGACGCACTGCAGATCCTCAAGGATCACGCCGTGCGCATGGATGCCGAAGCGCGCCTGATCGCCGCCGCACCGCTGTCCGAAGCTGCCGCACACGGCACCTTCTTCGCCCCGCGTGCGTATGAGCTGAAAGACCTGAACCAGCTGCACAAGGAAATCTTCGGGCCGGTGCTGCACGTGATCCGCTGGAAGGCCGATCAGCTGGATGCGGTGATCGACCAGATCAACGCCACCGGCTACGGCCTGACCCTGGGCGTGCATTCGCGCATCGACGAAACCGTTGATCGCATTGCAGCGCGCGTCAACGTCGGCAACGTCTACGTCAACCGCAACCAGATCGGCGCGGTGGTCGGCGTGCAGCCGTTCGGTGGCCAGGGCCTGTCCGGCACCGGCCCCAAGGCCGGCGGCCCGCACTACCTGCTGCGTTTTGCCACCGAGAAGACGGTGACGGTGAACACCACCGCCGCCGGCGGCAACGCCTCGCTGCTGACCCTGGGCGATTGATTCCAGCAGTGGCGTGATTGAGAAAAACCCCGCGCAAGCGGGGTTTTTCTTTGCCTCGCGAAAAGCTACCCCTCCCCAGCCCTCCCCTTCGCTGCGCGAAAGGGAGGGAGCGTAGTGCCGAGCCATGCTCGGCAGAGGCTTTCCCGGCAATGCATCCATCTTGTAGGAGCGGCATAAGCCGCGAAGCAGATGATCCAACTGATTGCAGCGGCATCGGCGATTCCATTGATGCCAGCTTCGCGGCTGACGCCGCTCTTCCAAATGCATGGCGGCCTTGCCGTGCAACACACAAACAAAAAGCCCCGCTTGCGCGGGGCTTTTTGCATGCATCAATTACAGGTTCGCTTAGAACTTGTAGTTGATCGAGGCAGCCAGGATGTCGCCGCCCACGTCGTACTTGCCCTTGACCACGTTGCCAGTGGCCGAGGTGACATTGATGCTCGGCTCATCGGTGAACAGGTGGGTGTAACCGAAGTTGAACTCGGTCTTCTCCGACGGGGTCCAGCCGAGGCCAACCGACAGCCACTTGCGGGTCACGTCCGGCACGCGCACGTCGCGGTGCTCGATGCTGGTCGGCGACTCGTCATAGGCCACACCGCCACGCAGGGTGATGGTGTCGGACAGCTTGTACTCGGTACCGATCGAGCCAAAGGTGGTGTCGTTGTAATGGAAGCCCAGGGTGTTGTCCGGCTGGTTCGAGGCGAAGTCGACGGTGACTTCGTCGAAGGCGGTCTTCCACGCGGTGCGCGAGACGTCACCCATCACCGTCCAGCGGTCGTTGATGCGGTGGGTCACGCTCATCGAGAACGAGGCCGGCAGGGTCACCGTGACCTTGCCCGAGGTGTCCACGAACAGGCCGCTACCCGGCTGGCCGAGGGCAACCGAGACATTCTGCGGAACGGTGAAGTTGGCCTTGCCACCGGTGATCTTGTGCTCGACCTTGGAGCGGTAGCTGAAGGCGATGTTGGTGTTCTCGGTCGGGCTCAAGGTGGTGCCGAGCACGTAACCGACGGCATTGTTGTCGCCTTCGATGGTGACGAAACCATCGGCGCTGCCCGGGAAGAAGCCACCCGCAGCAGCGGCCTGGCCAGCTGCAGCAGCAGCGGCGGCAATCTGCGCCGGGGTGCGGCCGGCGGCAGCAGCAGCTCCGGCAGCACGCTGCTGGGCGGCGCCGTTGACCACGGCGCCCATGTCCAGGGCGTTGGACAGTTCGATGGTCAGGTGCTCAACGAACACCGACGCACCGAACGACACATACGGGTTGACGTCGTAAGAGAACGCCGCGCCCAGGTCGATGGCCTTCAGGTCGGTGGTCACGCCGCTGTAGCGACCCACCCAGTTCTTGTCGTAATCGGTCTTGAAGCCGAACGGTGCAGTCAGCGACAGGCCGAAATGCATGTTGTCGTTCTCACCGAACGGCAGGTGGAAATACGCGGCCGGGACCGGCGCGATCATGCCGGCGTCGCCGCCGTTGCCACCGGTGATCTCGGTGCCGGTACCCGGGCCACCCGGGCCGGAGTTACGGCCGGAAGCCTTGGTGAAATCCGCGGAGAAGCTGATCGCGCTCAGGTCGGCCTGGAACTGGCGGCCATCGAGCAGGCGCATCGACGCCGGGTTGGTGGCGACAACCGAAGCGTCGTCCCATGCGCTGGTGGAACCAGCAAAAGCACGGCCGAGACCCTTGGCACTGTTTTCCTTCAGCTGGAAGGCAGCAGCATTGGCGTGGCCGAAGGCCAGCGCGCCGGCGATACCGACAGCAAGGGCAGTTACGCGGGCAATAGCAGAAGCGGTCATAGTGGAAGCTCTCTCCGTAAACGGTAATGGTCGTTTTTGCGCCTGCACTCCCAAGCAGCCAGGCCGCTTGACAGTGCGCCGGAGTCCCCTCCCGACATACGACGCCGTATGCAGTATCACCCACGCTGGTTAACTAAACAATAACGACGAAAGACATATTCCCAGCCCGTCCCGGGCGGGACCGGGTTAGGCTTCCGGACTCATGTTCGTCTCCATTCCTTCCAGAAATAAGTCAGGCCTGCGCTGGGCAGTGCCCCTGCTTTGCCTGACCCTGCTGGCCGCCTTCCTCTGGTCGATCTCACGGCCAGATGAGGCGCGGCGCACGCTATGGCTGGACTGGGGCGCCTTGGCCACCGGCCTGGGCAGCAGTCGTGACTGGTGGGCGGCACTGAGCGATGGCAGCGTATTAAGGCTGTTCACCGCCTTGTTCCTGCACGCGGACTGGTCACACCTGCTGGGCAACCTGGTGTTCCTGCTGATCTTCGGCCTGCCAGCGGAGCGGGTACTGGGGCCGTGGCGCTTGCTGCTGCTGTTCCTGTTCGGTGGCGCAATCGCCAACCTGGCCGCGCTGTATGTGATCGGCTCGCCCGAGCGCACCATTATCGGCGCCAGTGGCGCGGTCTCGGCCTTGATGGGCACGTACCTGACGCTGTTCCCGCGCGCCAAGCTGGGCGTGGTGCTGCCGCTGGGCCTGTTTCTGGAATTCGTGCGCGCCCCCGCCTTCCTGCTGATCGGCGTGTGGGCGGCCCTGCAGGTGGTGTTCGCCTATATCGGCCCCAGCTTCGGCATGGTGGCCTGGTCGGCGCATGTGGCCGGCTTTCTGTTTGGCGTGGCGTACGGGCTGTATGTGCGTGCCGCGATCGCCCGGCGTCTGCGCAAGCGTAAGGGCTTCTAGCCCTGCTTTTTTTTGTGGGAGCGGCGTGAGCCGCGAAGCCGGTGCCCCATCAGGTCACCGGCTTGCCTGCAGTTCATTGATATCGGCTTGGGCGGGGTGGCCCCGCCCCCCCAACAACCCCCAAAAAACCCCGCAAACCCAAGAACCACCGGAGAGAGGCGGCGAAAGGGCGGGGGGTGCCGACGCACGGCTGT
>NZ_JBXFWM010000089.1:0-15967 GCF_056856655.1 Stenotrophomonas sp. STEN033 | reverse complement strand
GGCTTCTGGCTCTGGCTCTTGCTCCGGCTCCGGCTCCGGCTGTCGCCTTAGCCCTTCTCCCGCCTGCGGGAGAAGGGTTGGGATGAGGGGAGCTTTGGCTTTGGCTTTGGCTTGGCTTTGGCCTTGGCTTCAGATTTTGATTTTGATCTGCATGCACGCCGCGATCCAAGCGAGAAAAGCCAGCAGCCAAAGCAACATCAAAAGCGCAAAAGCTCACCCCTCCCCAACCCTCCCCTGCGCTACGCGCAAGGGAGGGGGCTGAAAGCCGCTGCACTGCGTGCAAGGGAGGGGGCTGAAAGCCGCTGCGCTACGCGCAAGGAAGAGAGCAAAGCGCAACGCTGGCCCTCAGCAGCCAGTTCTGCCACCGTATAGCGGCACCACGCTCCCGTCGGTCAAGACTGGTATCGCAATGCCCCTATTCAAATTCACCCGCCATGGCGGGCAAGCGCGCGGCAGCCAGCCGCACTCTCCACTGCCCTGGATCGCCTTGATCGCACTGATCCTCGGTGCAGTCGCACTCGGCTTTGCCTGGCTCGCCGGCTGGATTGGTCGTGATCGACTCACCGCCCAGAACTTCACCGATGCCATCGAAGCCACCGGCGCCAACCACCCCGGCTTTCGTCGCGCCCACAGCAAGGGCGTCTGCGTAAGCGGCTGGTTCGAACCGAGCGCACAGGCGCCACAGCTGTCACATGCCCGCATGTTCGAACAGCAACGCGTACCGGTACTCGGCCGCCTGTCGATAGGCGGTGGCAACCCGCATGGCGCCGACAACAACGCGCGCGTGCGCAGCATCGCCTTGCAGCTGAGCAGCGATGACGGCCAGCAATGGCGCATGGCAATGAACAGCTTCCCGTTCCTCGCCGTTGCCACACCGGAAGCCTTCTACGAGCAGACCCGCGCGCAGATTCCCGACCCGGCCACCGGCAAGCCGGACCCGGCCAAGCTGGCCGCGATCCAGGAAAAGTACCCCAGCGCCCGTGCCTTCACCCAATGGGCCAAGACCGCGCCGTGGACCGACAGCTGGGCCAGCACCGAGTTCAACAGCGTCAACAGCTTCTGGTTCACCAACGCACAGGGGCAACGCCGTGCCGTGCGTTGGCGCTGGCAGCCACAGGCCACGCCGCGTGAACTGGATGCTGCAAGCCGGGAACAGGCCGGCGTGGATTTCCTCAGCCAGGATCTGCAGCAGCGGCTGGCGCAGGGCCCGGTACGCTGGAACCTGGTGGTGACCCTGGCCAGCTCGCAGGACGCGATCAGTGATCCGTCCGTGCCGTGGCCAGCCGAGCGCGAGCAGGTAGTCGCCGGCGTGCTCAACATCGAGCAGATGCAGCCGCAGGAACAAGGCAGCTGCAATGACCTCAACTTCGACCCGCTGATCCTGCCCAAGGGCGTCGAAGGCAGCGACGACCCCATCCTCGCCGCCCGCTCAGCGGTGTACTCGCAATCCTTCAATCGCCGCGAGCGCGAGCGCGCCACTGGCGAAGCCGCACGCGACAACGCACAGGTGCAGCCATGAGCAGCAGCAACGGCCACTTCAACCTGCTGGCACGCGTTCTGCACTGGAGCATGGCGCTGCTGATCCTGGCGATGCTGTTCATCGGCGTGACCATGGTCGCCTCGGTGCACCTGCGGCCGGGGTTGATCAACCTGCACCGACCACTCGGCGTGCTGATCTTCGTACTGGTCCTGCTGCGTCTGTACAACCGCCTGCGCCACCGGCCTCCGCCGCTGCCCGCTGACCTGCCGGCATGGCAGGCATGGGCTGCCACCGCCTCGCATTGGCTGTTGTATGCATTGATGCTGGCGATGCCGCTGATCGGCTGGGCGATGTTGTCGGCGGGCGGCTATCCCATCGTGCTGTGGGGCGGCGTGCAGCTGCCGGCCATCGTGGCGCATACGCCTTCGTTGTATGCCTTGCTGCGCAACGCCCACAGCCTGCTCGCCTACTTGCTGTTTGCCACGGTACTGGTGCATGTGGGTGCCGCGCTGTTCCATGCCTGGGTGCGCCGCGATGGCGTGTTCCAGGCGATGGCACGAGGAAAGTAGCAACGCAGGAGCAGCGGTAGTGCCGAGCCATGCTCGGCAAGGGGCATCACCAGCGATGCTGACTTGCCTGCAGGAGCGGCGTGAGCCGCGAAGCTGACAGTGCTTGAGAAGCCTCAAGCGCACCCCCTCCCCGCCCTCCCCTACGCCTTCGGCGCAAGGGAGAGAGCTACAACCAGCCCTTCTGGCGCGCCACGCGGTGCGCCTCAATGCGATTTGCAACGCCAAGCTTTCCTATACATTCGGACAGGTAGTTGCGCACGGTGCCATGCGACAGCCCCAACTGCTCGGCGATCTCATTGGCCGAGCGACCTTCTCCGGCAAGTCGTAGCACCTGCCGTTCGCGATCATTCAACGGGTCGGCCTCGGACCACGCTTCCACTGCCAATTGCGGATCTATCGCGCGCCCACCGCGATGCACCTGGCGCAGCGCATCAGCCAATTTCTCGGCCGGCGCATCTTTCAGCAGATAACCCTGCACTCCCGCATCCAGGGCCCGGCGCAGGAAACCACTGCGCGCAAAGGTGGTCACTATCACCACCTTGATCGGCAATTGTTGTCGTTGCACGCGTTGCGCCAGTTCCAACCCGGTCAGCAGTGGCATTTCAATATCGGTAACCAGGATGTCCGGTTTCAGCCGCTGCAATTCACGCCAGGCAACTTCACCGTCGGCAGCAGTACCGATCACTTCAATGTCGGATTCAAGATTGAGCAACGCCGACAGCGCTCCGCGCACCATCGCCTGATCCTCGGCCAACAGGATGCGGATCATGCGCCTGCCTCCTGCGCCGGCAGATCAGTCGAGTCGCGCTGTCGGGTGCTGGCCACTGGTTCGTATGCCATCCGTTGTGCCTGCACCGGGATGCGAACCTTCAACCGCGTGCCCTGCCCTTTGGGTGAGTCAATCTGCAGTTCACCCCCCAAGGCAGACACGCGCTCGCGCATTCCCGCCAGCCCATTGCCATTGGCTGAAACACCACCGCGACCATCGTCCACCACCTCCATCAGCACTGCCTCCGGCGAAACCTCGATGCTGACCAGCGCCTCATTGGCCTGGGCATGGCGAGCGATATTGGTCGCGGCCTCTCGCAGCACCATCGACAAACCCGCCTCGATCCACGCAGGCATCGCGGGCGGCGGAGAATAGCGCAGGTGCACGCGCGAGGACTCCAGCAGCAGGTGTGCAGACGCCAGCTCAGCCGCCAGATCCGCTGCGCGGAAGCCGGTGACTGCACTGCGTACCTGGGCCAACGCATCGCGCGCGATCTGCTCGGCTTCGGCCAGCTCGCGCTGGGACCGTTGCGGGTCGCGCTCGAACAGTTTGCGTGACAACTCCATCTTCAAGGTGATCAGCGACAGCGTATGCCCGAGCAGGTCATGCAGGTCGCGACCGATGCGCTCGCGCTCCGCGGTCGCCGCCAGACGCCGCACTTCTTCGTGGGAGAGTCGCAAAGCGGCATCCTTCTCACTGCTCGTCCGCTCGACATTGACGATCAGGCCGATGATCACCGTCAGCGCTGGAATCCAGGCAACCACCTGCCACGGGTAACCTATCCACGTTGCCAGCGCGACGAAGGCAATGTTCAGCAGTGCCAGTTCCAGAAGGTACTGGCGTATGCTGATGCAACGGTTGGTCCGCAGCATCACGCAGCCGAACACGAAGTAATTCATGCCGGACGGATAGATCGGCAGCAGCGCCATCGACAGCACGATCATCGCCAACGCGAAGATCGGCGCGTGCCGCCGCGCGCTTGTCAGCGTCAACAGGTAGAACACGATGAACAGCGGGAACGACCATAGCGTGATCAGCGCCCAGCGCAGCGTATAGCCCGCACCAAACATCGGCGTGATGAATACCCAGACCGTCCACAGCAGATGCACGGCATCCACCCACGGCCATTTGCCGAGCTTGATGTTGTCGGCCACCACCGAATCCGGTGCCGGCTTGAACCACTCAGGGCGCTGCAATCCCATCGGCGTTGATCCTGTGCAATGCGGCAATGATGCCATCAGCCGTGGCGGCGCAGACGCCAACCCGCCACCGCCGTGATGGCCACCGTGAATACGAGCAGCCACAGCACGTGCGGCCAGGCGGCGCCCACCTCGAAGTCCAACGCGCCCTGCGCCAACATGTTCAGATGATGACTGGGCCAGAGCACCGCCAGCTCACGCAGCAGCGGCGGCAACACCTTCAACGGGAACCACAACCCCGACAACACCGCCATCGGCAGGTAGACCAGGTTGATCACCGCCGCCGCACCATTGCCCTTGGCCAACGTGCCCAGCAGCAGGCCCAGTGCGCAGAACGGCAAGGTGCCCAACGTTGCAACCGCGGTCAGCCGCAGCATCTGCGAGGCATTGAGCTGCACCCCGGCCACAGTGATGGCCAACAACTGCAGGATCACCACGATGGCCAGCGCGGTCAGCATTGCCATCATCATCTTGCCGAGCAGATAGGCCAGCGGCGGCATTGGCATGGCGCGCTTGAGGGTGAGCAGGCCGTTGTCACGCTCCAACGCCAGCGCGATGCCAAAACCGAACAGGCCCGGCGCCATTACCCCGAAGGTGACATAACTGCCCAGCAGGAAGCGGGCGGCCTGGATCGGCTGCGTGTGGCCGAGCAGCACCGCGAACAGCAAGTAGAACACGGCCGGAAACAGCAAGGTCGGCAACACGAAACCGGGGTAGCGCAGGTAACGCAGACACTCGGCACGGATCTCCTGCAGATAGGCACCGAGCATCTGGCGGGACGACATCGCAGGCAGCATGGATTGGTATGGGGTATTCATCAGGCAGCCTCGCGTTGTGTCTGTGCAGCATCCGAGAGCGTCAGATCAGTGAAGGCCTCGCCCAGCCCTGCTGGCTGAACCTCCAAGCCGGACAACGCAGGGTCTGCCTGCAGCAATTGGCGCACCACGCTTTCGACGCGGTCGCTGCGCAGCTGCAGGTAATCGCCATCCTGGCTGATCTGCATCACCCCCGGCCAGGCTGCGACCACAGCCACATCCAGCGTGCTGACACAGCGGATGCTGCGATGGATGACCCGTGCACGCAGCGCATCCACGCTGCCATCGCTGACGATACGTCCGCGCAGCAGCACGCAGACGCGATCGGCCAGGCGCTCGGCTTCCTCCAGGTAATGGGTGGTCAGGACCACCGCGGTGCCTTCGGCGACCAAGGCCCGTACCGTCGCCCACAGCTGCTGGCGGGCCGGCAGGTCCAGGCCAACCGTGGGTTCGTCCAGGAACAGCAGCCGTGGCCGCCCACACACGGCCAGGGCGAACTGTACGCGCCGCTGCTGGCCACCGGACAGCTTGCCGTAGCGGCGCTTCAGCAGATCCTCGATGCCGGCCAGCGCGGCAACATCCGCAAGGCCGCGGGGGGCTGGAAAGTAGCTGGCCGACAACTGGATCAGCTCGCCCACGTTCAAGGTCTCGGGCAACGCTGCGCTCTGCAGCATCACCCCGATGCCACGCCGCGCCGCCAGCTGTTGCGGATCATGGCCGAACAACTGCACCTGCCCGGCATCGGCCCGCAGCAGGCCCAGCAGCAGGCTGATGGCGGTGGTCTTGCCTGCACCATTGGGGCCAAGCAGCGCCAGGACCTGTCCCGCCCGCAGTTCCAGGTCAACGCCATCCAGCGCCCGCACCGCACCGTAACGCTTGTGCACGCCCTGCAGGCTTGCCAGTACTTCACCGTGTGCCGTCATCGCCGCCACCTTCTTCAGGGAATGCCGCAACCTTAGGTCGCCAATGTCTGCCTCCCCAGTGAATCCGATCAGGCAAAGCACATGACAGCCGTCACCTGCGCAGCGGGTACAGCGGCCATTATGATTCGCCCACTACGGTCCACCGCTGCCGGCCGCGGCGGTTTGCGGTAAGTTGCGGTCACATTTCCCCTCCCACGCCGTCCTGCTACCCATGAATGCATCTGCTGAACTGCTGAAGGAACTCCGTATCGACCGCTCCGCCCCGCCACCCGGCGGCCCTTCGCCCTCGCGGCGCTGGTTGTGGATTGTGATCGGCCTGGTGCTGGCCCTGCTGCTGGTACTTGGCGTTGGCGCCCTTCTCGGCGGCAAAAAGCCCATGACCGTGCAGACCGCGCCGGTAGTGGCAATGAGCCAGGCCGGTGCCGGTAACAACTCGGTGCTGGACGCCAGCGGCTACGTGGTGGCCCGGCGCATGGCGACGGTATCGGCGAAAATAACCGGCAAGGTGCGCGAGGTGATGATCGAGGAAGGCATGCGTGTCGAAGAAGGCCAGGTGATGGCCACGCTCGACCCGATCGACGCCAACGCCCAGCGCAGCCTCAATGCCGCCCAGCTCGATGCCGCCCGCAGCCAGACCGATGGCCTGCAGGCACAGCTGCGCCAGGCCGAAGCCGAAGCAGGCCGCCTGCAGTCGCTGGTTGGCCAGCAGCTGGTCTCACGCTCGCAGTACGACCAGGCCGTCGCTGCACGTGACAGCCTGCGTGCGCAATTGCAGACCGCACGTCACAACGCCAAGGTGGCACTGGACGCGCTGGCCATTGCCGATCTGGGCGTGGACAACAACGTGGTCCGCGCACCGTTCTCCGGCGTGGTGACGGCCAAGGCCGCGCAGCCCGGCGAAATCGTGTCGCCACTGTCGGCCGGTGGTGGTTTCACCCGTACCGGCATCGGCACCATCGTCGACATGGACTCGTTGGAAGTGGAAGTGGAAGTGGGCGAAGCCTTCATCGGCCGCGTGCAGCCGAAGATGCCGGTTGAGATCGTTCTCAATGCCTATCCGGACTGGAAGATTCCCGGTCACGTGATCGCCATCATTCCCACCGCTGACCGTGGCAAGGCCACGGTAAAGGTACGCGTGGCACTGGAAGCCAAGGACCCGCGCATCGTGCCGGAGATGGGTGTGCGCGTGAGCTTCCTGGAGAAGGCCGCAGCCGCTGGTACCGAAGCACCGAAGGGCGTGCGCGTACCCGCTGCTGCGATCGTCGAACGTGACGGCAAGCCGGTCGCTTTTGTCGTGCAGGCCGATGACAAGGTGAAGCAGCAATCGCTGCAGGTGGGCCAGGTATTGGCCAAGGACAAGCAGGTGCTGTCGGGATTGAGTGCCGGGCAGACAGTGGTACTCAGCCCGGCTGTTGAATTGAAAGATGGCGACAAAGTGACGCTGGAAGGCGCGGAGAAGTAAGCGCGGGCTTGTGATCTTTGCTGCGATGGCACGAATCACTTGATGCACTGAAGTGGAGCTTTTGCTGTTGCTTCTACCCCCTCCCTTGCGCGGAGCGCAGGGGAGGGTTGGGGAGGGGTGCTTTGGCTTTGGCTTTGGCTTTGGCTTTGGCTTTGGCTTTGGCTTTGGCTTTGGCTTTGGCTTTGAAAGCCACATAAAGCAGAGCTACTGCAGAAACCTGAAGCAAAGCAGAAGCAGCCCTCACCCCTACCCCTCTCCCGCAGGCGGAAGAGGGGAAAGCAACAACAGCAAGGGCCAACGCCAGAGAAAAGCAAAGCCAAAAGCACCCCTCCCTAGCCCTCCCCTTGCCTTCGGCAAAGGGAGGGGACCAGAAGCAAAGCGAAGCAAACTCGCGTCCTAAATCAAACTTTCAACATCCAACATCCAACATCAAACATCACCGCGTCACTGCTGAGGATCATCCATGAGCACCCTCGTCTCCCTGCGCAACATCACCAAGACCTATCAGCGTGGCCCGGAAAAAGTGCAGGTACTGCACGGCATCAACCTGGATATCGATCGCGGTGACTTCGTCGCCCTGATGGGTCCGTCCGGCTCCGGCAAGACCACCCTGCTCAACCTGATCGGCGGCCTCGACACGCCCAGCGGTGGCGAGATCAACATCGAAGACCAACGCATCGACCAGCTCAGCGCCGGCCAACTGTCTACCTGGCGCAGCCATCACGTTGGCTTCGTGTTCCAGTTCTACAACCTGATGCCCATGCTCACCGCGCAGAAGAACGTCGAACTGCCGCTGCTGCTGACCAACCTCAATGCCGGCGAGCGCAAGCGCCGCGCGCAGATCGCGCTGACCCTGGTTGGCCTGGCCGATCGCCGCGACCACCGCCCCAACGAGCTCTCCGGTGGCCAGCAGCAACGCGTGGCGATTGCCCGCGCCATCGTCTCCGACCCGACCTTCCTGATCTGCGATGAGCCCACCGGCGACCTCGACCGCCAGAGCGCGGAAGAAGTGCTGGGCCTGCTGCAGCTGCTCAACCGCGAACACGGCAAGACCATCATCATGGTCACCCACGATCCCAAGGCGGCCGAGTACGCCACCCACACCGTGCATCTGGACAAGGGCGAGCTGGTCGACGCCCCGGTGCACTGAGGAGCACGGCCATGAAGTACTTCTCACTGATATGGGCGCAGCTGTTCCGCAGCCGCACGCGCACGCTGTTCACCCTGCTGTCCATCGTCACCGCCTTCCTGCTGTTCGGCATGCTCGATTCGGTGCGTGTCGCCTTCGCCAGCGGCGGCAATACGGTGGCCGGCGCCAACCGGCTGGTGGTGGCCTCGCGCCTGTCCATCACCCAGTCGCTGCCGATCCGCCTGGAACCGCAGATCCGCCAGATCGAAGGCGTCCAGGATGTCACCTATGCCATGTGGTTCGGCGGCATCTACCAGGACCAGAAGAATTTCTTCCCCAACTTCTCGGTGGCGCCCAACTACTTCGATCTGATGACCGAGTTCGAGATCCCCAAGGACCAGGTCGATGCCTTCCGCAACACGCGCACTGGCGCCATCGTCGGCGAATCGCTGGCCAAGCAGTTCGGCTGGAAGATCGGCGACACCATCCCGCTGCAGGCCACCATCTTCCCGCGTGGTGGCAGCAACGATTGGCCGCTGCAGCTGGTCGGCATATTCAAATCCAAGAACACCGCCACCGCCGCCAACGAAGAACGCCAGCTGATGATGAACTGGAAGTACTTCGACGAATCCAACGACTACATCAAGAACCAGGTCAGCTGGTACACCGTGCGCCTGGACAACCCAGACCATGCCTCGCGCGTGGCCCAGGCCATCGACGCGATCTCGGCCAACTCCGACCACGAGACCAAGAGCCAGACCGAGTCGGCCTTCCAACAAGCCTTCATCAAGCAGTTCGCCGACATCGGCATGATCGTCACCTCGATCATGGGCGCGGTGTTCTTCACCCTGCTGCTGCTCACCGGCAACACCATGGCCCAGGCCGTGCGCGAGCGCGTGCCGGAGCTGGCCACGCTGAAAACGCTGGGCTTCACCGATGGCACCATGCTGATGCTGGTGATGGTGGAATCCATCGTGCTGGTCGGCCTGGGCGGCGCCATCGGGCTGGGGTTGGCGGCGCTGGCATTGCCGGTAATGGCGCCACAGACCATGGGCCTGCTGCCGCCGCATGTGCCGGCGCAGACCTGGATCGTGGGGCTGGTGCTGATCGTGGTGATCGGCCTGGTGGTGGGCGTGTTGCCGGCACTGCGGGCCAAGCGCCTGAAGATCGTCGACGCACTGGCCGGGCGCTGAGGAGAACGACATGAAGAATTTTCTTTCGAATGCGCTGGTGATCGTGCTGCTCATCGTCGGCCTGGGCGTATGGATTGCGCTGCCGTGGATCGGCGTCGCCGTGGTCGCGGTGGCGGTCGCGCTGTGGCTGCTGCTGACCCGCACCGGCCGGCTGGCGCTTGCCGCAACCCGCATCGGGCTGGCCAGCCTGCCGCAACGCTGGGGCGCATCTTCGGTGATCGTGATCGGTATTGCCGGTGTGGTCGGTGTGCTGGTGGCGATGCTGGCGATGGGCCAGGGCTTCCAGGCCACGCTGGAGAACACCGGCGATGACAGCACCGCGATCGTGCTGCGCGGCGGTTCGCAGGCGGAGACCAACTCGGTGATCACCCGCGACCAGGTGCCGCTGCTGGAAACCCTGCCCGGCGTGACGCGCGGCGAAAATGGACGGCCGCTGGTTTCCGCCGAAGCCTCGCAGGTAGTCAACCTCACCTCGCGCAGCGATGGCACCGATGTGAACGCACAGTTCCGCGGTGTCGGCGAGCAGGCCTGGGCGGTGCACGAGAAAGTGCGCCTGGTCGAAGGCCGCAAGTTCGGCGCCGGCCTGCGCGAGATCGTGGCCGGACGCGGCGCGCAGAAGCAGTTCCAGGGCCTGGAGGTCGGCAAGACCCTGCGCCTGGGCAACCAGGATTGGACCGTGGTCGGCATCTTCGAATCCGGCGACGCCCACGATTCGGAACTTTGGACCGACGCGCAGACCTTGGCCACCACCTACAACCGTAGCGCCTGGCAATCGATCAGCGTGCGCACCGACGGCAAGCAGGGCTTCGAGACCTTCAAGGCCGCAGTGGAAAACGACCCACGGCTGAAGCTGGACGTGGAAAGCACCGCCGAGTACTACCGCAAGCAGGGCGGCGGCCTGAACAAGCTGCTCAAGGTGCTGGGCACGGTGATCGGCGCGATCATGGCGGTGGGCGCGGTGTTCGGTGCGCTCAACACCATGTATGCGGCCGTGGCCACGCGTGCACGCGAGATCGCGACCTTGCGTGCGATTGGTTTCCGTGGCGTGCCGGTGGTGACCGCGGTGATGCTGGAAACCATGTTGCTCGCGTTGCTCGGTGGCGTGCTCGGCGGTGTGGTGGCCTGGCTGGCGTTCAACAACTTCACCGTCTCCACCTTGGGCAACAACTTCAGCCAGGTGGTGTTCCAGTTCAAGGTCTCGCCGCCACTGTTGTGGAGCGGGCTGAAGTGGGCATTGGGGATCGGACTGGTGGGCGGGCTGTTCCCGGCATTGCGCGCGGCACGCCTGCCGATCACCACCGCATTGCGCGAGACCTGATTCAACCAGGCGCAGCCTGCCAAACACGCAACCCACCTGCCCACACGCAGGTGGGTTGGCAGAAAGTCTACCTTCACGCATCCATCCGTTTCGGTCATCATGCGCCCCCGCCCAAGTCCCGGCGGCCAGCGGAGCTGTGATGGCAGATGCTGCGTCCCTCCCCCAACGGTGATGCATCTGTCACGGCGCCCCTCAAGGGCGCCTTTTTTGTAGTTGGTACAAAGGAAAACCGAAAGCGATGTATTTGAAGTCGACCCCGCTGTGCTCCGCGATCACCCTCGCGTTGCTCGGCAGCTGCAGCCTCACCGCGTTCGCACAGGACGCAAACCAGACCACCACCACCCTGGACCGCGTCGAGATCACCGGTTCGCGCATCCGCCAGGCCAGCGTTGAGACCGCACAGCCGGTCATCGCCCTGAGCCGAGCGGAAATCGAGAAGAAGGGCTACGTCAACGTCGCCGACATCCTGCAGGACGTCACCGCTGCCGGCGCACCGTCGCTGAGCCGCGCCTCGGCCTTGTCCTCCGGCCGTGATTACGGCGGCATGTTCGTCAGCCTGCGCAACCTTGGCCCCGAACGCACCCTGGTGTTGATCGACGGCCGTCGCATGGGCGTCAGCGCGGGTGGCTATTCCGACGTCGGCTCGATTCCCTCGGCCATCGTCGAGCGCGTTGAAGTACTGACCGACGGTGCCTCGGCACTGTACGGCTCGGACGCCATCGCCGGCGTGGTCAACATCATCACCCGCAAGAACTTCGACGGCGGCAACGCCACCGCCTATGTCGGCCAGTACAGCGAAGGCGACGGCCAGAAGCGCAGCTACAGCGCCAACTTCGGCAAGACCTTCGAGCGCGGCTGGTTCAGCGTCGGCGCCGAGAAGAGCAAGGAAGACCCGGTCCTGGGCGGCGCCCGTGAATTCACCGCCTATGCCAACGGCCCCTACCATCCCACTGATGGCCTGAACGGCAACACCCAGTGGGGTTCGGTCACCGTCGACGGCAAGCCCCTCACCGTCGGCCCGGGCGGCGATCCATCCGATGTCGCCAACTTCAAGAAACCCGACCCGGCGACCTACGCCAACACCAAGACCAACATGACCCTGCTCTCCTCGCTGGAGCGCAAGTCCGCTTTCGCCAATGGTGGTTTCCAGATCACCGACGATCTGCGTGTTGTCGCCGACGTTCTGTATAGCGAGCGCGAGTCGATCAAGCAACTGGCCGGTTACCCGTACTCGGTGTCGGCCACGCAGGCAACCAGCGGCGCACGCGCTCCGCTCTCGGCCAGCAGCGCATTCAACCACTGGGGCAAAGACGTGCTGTTCTCGCGTCGCACCGAGGAGTATCCGCGTGCAACCAACAACGCGCTGACCACCAAGCGCGCCAGTCTTGGCCTGGAAGGCAGCTTCGAGACCGGCTCCCACTTCTGGGACTGGAACGTGAGCTACATGTTCAACCGCAATGAAGGCGAGCGCCGCAGCCTGCAGAGCATGTACCAGCCGCACGTCAACCTCGCCGTCGGCCCGTCCTTCATCGATGCCAGCGGCGTTGCCCGCTGCGGCAGCGTCGGCAACGTGATCGAAGGCTGTGTGCCGTGGAATCCGCTGGCACCGGCGGGCAGCAACAGCCCCGGTTCGCTCAACGACAAGGCGGTGCGCGACTATATCTTCACCCGCTTCACCGACGAAATCCGCAGCACCACCAAGGTGGTCAGCGCCAACATCTCCGGCTCGCTGGCAAGCCTGCCGGCCGGTGACATCATGGCGGCGATGGGTGTTGAACATCGCAGCGAAGAAGCCAGCTACACCCCGGACCTGATGGTGCAGAACGGCGAAATCGCCGGCACCAGCGGCGCACCAACGCGTGGCGACTACAAGCTGGACGAGGTTTACCTGGAGCTGCAGGTGCCGCTGCTGGCGGACCTGCCGTTCGCACGTGAACTGTCGCTGGACGTGGCTGGCCGCTACTCCGACTACAACAACTTCGGTGGCACCACCAACGGCAAGTTCGGCCTGAAGTGGAAGCCGATCGACACCTTGCTGGTCCGCGCCACCTACGGCACCGGCTTCCGTGCACCGACCGTGGACGACCTGTACGGCGGCACCGTCACCACCCGTGACCGCGTCACCGATCCCTGCGATCGCTCGTTCGGCGCCGCCGCGCGCAATGCTGAAGTAGCTGCACGCTGCAGCGCTGCTGGCCTGGGTGCCGACTTCCGCCAGAAGACCGGTGACGGCGAACTGGCCACCACCTCGGGCGTACAGGCCGTCACCGACTTCACCTCCGGCTCCAACGCTACGCTGAAGCCGGAAACCGCCAAGACCTGGACGGTCGGTCTGGTCTACAGCCCCGACTTCGTCAGCGGCCTGGACCTGAGCCTGGACTGGTGGAAGATCCGCATCGACGACGTGATCGTTGGTGAATCGGCCACCGACATCCTCAACCAGTGCTATGTGCAGGGCATCAGCTCCGCCTGCGACCGCTTCACCCGCTACAGCACCGGCGGCAACAAAGGCCAGGTCAGCGGCATGAACCGCTCGCTGAACAACGCCGGCTTCCAGGAAACCGCCGGCTATGACCTTGGTATTCGCTACCGTCTGCCGGAAATGGCCTTCGGCCAGCTGTCGCTGCGCTGGAACACCACGTATGTGGATTACCTCTCGCGCAAGAGCGACAACGTCGCGACCACCCCGGTCGAAGAGTTCACGGGCTGGGAAGGCAACTTCCGCGTGCGCTCCAACCTGACGCTGGATTGGCAGAACGGCAACTTCGGCGCGAGCTGGACTACCCGTTACTACTCCAGCATGAAGGAGAAGTGTTCCTACGATCTGGACGGTGGCCCGGAGTGCAACATGCCGGACTTCCAGTCGGCGTATACCGACATGCAGCCGAGCCGCAAGCTGGGCTCCAACACCTTCCACGACCTGCAGGTGCGTTATGCCATGCCGTGGAACGGCACCGTGTCGCTGGGCGTCAACAACGTGTTCAAGCACGAAGGCCCGATCATGTACAGCCAGCCGAACAGCAGCTTCACCTACTACGGTGGCTTCGACATCGGTCGTTTCATGTACATGAAGTACCAGCAGCGCTTCTGATCGAGGTAACAACAGCGACGGGTGTCGATGACATTGTCGACCACCCGCAACGCTGCGCTTGAAGCCCCTCTCCCGCACGCGGGGGGAGAGGGGCCGTTTGCGAACCACAGGTTCGGGGTCACTCGAGCGCTCTTTCGCCAGCGGAAGGGCCGGGGCGCGTAGCGGGGGTTGGGGTGAGGGTGGCTTCACCCGCTTCGTCGCTGGCCTGCCGCAATCAATCAGTTTCACCGCTCCGACGACCCAAAAGGCTGCAAGAGCAAGGCCGTCAATCGCAGATGCATTACCAGCTTCGCGGCTAACGCCGCTCCTGCAAACAGCTGCAAGCGCATTTTCCCTGGCAGCACAGTGCCTGAAGATGCGGCCCCCTGATCTGCTTCGCGGCTTACGCCGCTCCCACAAACAAGGGCGCCGGTCTGTCACACCGCTCGCTGTTTGACCGGACACGTGATCGGGAGCGGAACTCACCGCAACCCAAACACCACACAACGGTCATCTAGCTGCCATCGCCACGCGGTAGATGCAGGGCATCCTTGTGGCTACCGTGACAGACTCCCCAAACCGGTTCCCGCCATGCTTCGTTCGCTGGCGCTGGCTGGCGTCTGCGTGATGCTGGCTGGCTTTGCCCTCTCATCTCCCGTTCCCCCGCTGTCACTCAGTGAGCGCTTGGCCGCCCCCGGTGGCACCTCGCCGCTGGTCCCCACCGAACGCATCGACGCCCTGCTCGCCAACCTGCCACATCAGCAGGGCAACGTTACTGGCAGCGATGGCGTTGCCCTGCATTGGGTATCGTTCGAGCCAGGTGACTACCGGCTGGATTACCGCTATCTCGGCAAGGGCCAACGCTTCCCGGAGTTCTCGCTGGAAGCATCGACACCAAGCATCGAGAACCACGTCCAGCCACGCGGCACGGTGATCCTGTTGCACGGCTGGATGATGGACGGCGGTTCATTGCTGCCCTGGTCACTGGAATTGGCGCAACAGGGTTACCGCACAATCGCGCTGGATCTGCGCAATCACGGTCGTTCGGGTCATGCACTTTCCGGCTACGGAACCCGCGAAGGCGAGGATGTAGTCGCGGCACTGAACGCCCTGAAGCGCGAAGGCAAGATCAGCGGCCCGGTGCACCTGCTCGGCGTTTCATACGGTGCTGCAACCGCGATCTTCGCCGCCCGTGAGCTCGGCACTCAGTTGCGCAGCGTCGTGGCGATGGAGTCCTTCGACAACGCCGGCGAAGCAATCCGCACGATGGTGCCGCATATGCTGGCCAAGCCACCGGAACGTTGGAGCGACTATGTCGCCCTGCCCCTGGCACGTTGGCAATACGGCGGCCGTGGATTGGATGAGGCCATCGCCACCACCGATCGCAAGCTTGGCATCAATCTGGATAAGGTCGACGTCGGCCAGGCCTTGGCACAGGTACCAGCCTGCGTGCTGTTGATACACGGCCGCGACGATGAGCACATTCCGGTAGCACAAGGCCGCGCATTGGCTGCTGCAGCGCCACGCGCACGGTATCTGGAGGTCGCAGCCGAAGACCACCTGACTTTGCCGATGCGCCTGGATCGTCTATCCGGCACGGTGAATAACTGGTTCGAGCAGGCCGATGACAATGGCCGCTGTGCATCGGCGGTAACAGCGAGTCTTTGAGTTTCCGAAGGCGTTGGTGGCGTCTCACGAGCAAAGCCGTCGGACTCGCCACTCCGTAGTGCCGAAGCATGTTCGGCAGGGGCGTTCCAGGCGATGCCTGGCGGAGCCCCAATGCTTTGGCTTTGGCTTTGGCTTTGGATTTGGCTTTGGGTTTGGCTTTGGCTTTGGGTTTGGCTTTGGCTTTGGTTTTGGCTTTGGTTTTGGCCCTTGCTCCAGCTGTTGCCTTAGCCCTTCTCCCGCCTGCGGGAGAAGGGTTGGGATGAGGGGAGCTCTTGGCTCTTGGTTATTGGCTTCGCTCAAGCCTTTCCGCGCCGTTGTTGCTACCAGCTTCGCGGCTTACGCCGCTCCCACAAGTTCCCCAAAAGCCTGCCT